>JAJYGO010000161.1 GCA_021785115.1 Chloroflexota bacterium
CCAGTTCTACGGGGGTCCGGCGCCGACGATCCCGGTGTGGTCCTTCCCGCCGCTGCTCGTGGCCTTCTACATCCACAACGCCGCGATCCAGGCGCTGATCATCCTGCTGTTCGGGGCGTGGTTCGTCGGCTGGGCCGGAACGCTGTTCCTGTCCTCCACGCGCGTGATCTTCGCCGCGGCGTTCGACCGGATCCTGCCCGAGCGCGTCGCCGACGTCTCGGAGAAGCGGCACGTGCCGGTCTGGGGCATGATCCTGATGCTGGTGCCATCGCTGCTCGTGAGC
Source organism: Chloroflexota bacterium (assembly GCA_021785115.1). The sequence continues at coordinate 284 of JAJYGO010000161.1, forward strand.
GCGCTGTACGCGTACACGACGAAGTTCAGCCAGTTCATCCTGGACTCCACGCTGGTGATCGCGGTGACGTTCTTCGGGACCTCGATCGCGGCGATCATCCTGCCGTGGCGGAAGAAGAGCCTGTACGAGAACTCGGCCATCGCGAAGTACAAGATCGCCGGGATTCCGCTGATCACGGTCTCCGGCACGATCTCGGCGCTGTTCCTCGGCTGGAACCTGTACGAGTGGTTCACCAACAGCAACTACGCCGTGAACAACAAGACGTCGCTGTACTTCATGGGCGGGATGTACGTGCTGGCGCTGGCGATCTACGTGGTGGCGAAGGTCGTGCGCAAGCGGCAGGGCATCGACCTCAAGGCCGTCTACCAGGAGATCCCGGTCGAGTAGCCGGGCCGGATGGGACCGGGCCTCGCGCGAGGCCCGGTCCCATCGCCCGAGCGTGGTTGGGAAACGGGAGCGATGGCCGACGGCGTGAGGATGTTCATCGACGGGGAGTGGGTCGCCTCGCGGAGCGGGGCGACCTTCGACGCGGTCAGCCCGGCGACCGGCGAGGTGATCGCCTCGGTCGCCGAGGGGACCCGCGAGGATGCCCGGCGCGCGATCGCCGCGGCGGGCCGTGCCGCCGAGGCGTGGGGCGGGCGCTCGGCGTTCGACCGGGCGCGGGCCCTCCGCCGCATGGCCGAGGCCGTCGACGCCCGGCGGGACGAGCTCGCCCGCACGCTGGCTCTCGACCAGGGCAAGCCCCTGCAGGCCGAGGCCTACGGAGAGGTCGAGGAGCTGATCGCCTACTTCGAGATGGCCTCGGCCGACGCGACGCGGCTGGAGGGCCTGATCCCGCCGTCGATCGACGCCGGCAAGCGGGTGTTCGTCTACCGGGTGCCGCGGGGCGTGGTCGGGGTGATCAGCCCGTGGAACTGGCCCTACACGATGCCGGCGGAGATCGTGGCCCCGGCCCTCGCGGCGGGCAACGCCGTCGTCTGGGTGCCGGCGCCGACCACCTCGGTGTGTGCGGCGAGGCTCGCCGAGGTGATCGCGGAGGCCGATCTGCCGCCGGGGGCCTTCAACATGGTCACCGGGCCCGGGCCGGTCGTCGGCGACGAGGTCGCCGCGAACCCCGGCACCCACGCGGTCGGGTTCATCGGCTCCATCGCCACCGGCCACACGGTGGCCGGGCGGGCGGCCGGCAAGGAGCTGCTGCTCGAGATGGGCGGCAACGGGCCGCTGGTCGTCCTGGACGATGCCGACCTCGACGCCGCCGTCTCGGCCACGCTGGTGGCGAGCTTCCTGAACGCGGGGCAGAGCTGCACGGCCGGGGAGCGGATCCTCGTCCACGAGGCCGTGCACGAGGCCTACCTGGAGCGGCTGGCGGCGGCCATCGCCCGGGAGATCCGCCTCGGCGACCCGTTCGACGATGCGACGACGATGGGGCCGCTGAACAACCAGCCGACGGTCGACAAGACCGCGCGGCACGTGGGCGACGCGCTCGAGCGGGGCGCCCGGCTGGTCGTCGGGGGACGCCGGCGCGAGGACCTGCCCACGCCCCTGTACTACGAGGCGACCCTGCTCGACGGAGTCACGGACGAGATGGAGGTGGCCCGCGAGGAGACCTTCGGCCCGGTGGCGCCGGTCACGGCGATCGCGAGCGAGGAGGACGCGATCCGGATCGTGAACGGCTCGCCCTACGGGCTGCTGGCGGCGGTGTTCACCCGCGACCTCGGCCGCGGGCTGCGCTTCGCCGAGCGGGTGCGGACCGGCTGGGTGAACGTGAACGAGGGGACGAACTACTGGGAGTCGCACCTGCCCTTCGGCGGCCGCGCGGGCTCGATGAGCGGGGTCGGTCGGGTGGGCGGCCGGTTCTCGATGGAGCGGCTGACCGAGCTGAAGACGGTGGTGGTCACCGTCTCGTGACCGCGGTGGGGGCGCTGCGAAAGGGGACGACGCCTGTGTGGACGAACAACCTGCGGCCCTACGACCTGCTGGCCGACGAGCAGGTCGAGAGCATCCACGAGCACGCCATGACGATCCTGGAGACGATCGGTGTCGACGTGCTGTTCCCGGAGGCGGTCTCGCTGCTCGCCGGCGCGGGCCAGCAGGTCGACGGCGACCGGGTGCGGCTCGACCGGCACTTCGTCATGGAGCAGGTGGCGACGGCGCCCCACGAGTTCCGGCTCCTCGCCCGCAACCCCGAGCACACCGTCACGATCGGCGGCAACCACATGGTGAACGCCCCCGTCTACGGCACGCCGTTCGTCTCGGACCTCGAGCGCGGCCGGCGCGGCGCGACGCTCGATGACTTCCGGAACTTCGTGAAGCTCGCCCAGTCGGCGCCGCAGATGCACTGCGCGGGCGGCGTCGTCGTCGAGCCCGAGGACGCGCCGCTCGACAGCCGGCACCTCGACATGGTCTACGCGCTGCTGCGATGGTCGGACAAGCCGATCATGGGCAACGTCATCTCGCCGGAGAACGCGCGGGACTCCATCGAGATGGCCTCGATCGCGCTCGGCGGGCGCGAGGTCATCGAGCGCACTCCCGGGCTGATCGTGCTGATCAACGTCAACAGCCCGCTGCGCTTCGACGACCGGATGCTCGGCGCGCTGTTCGAGTACGTGCGGGCGAACCAGCCGGTGATCGTCACGCCGTTCCTGATGGCCGGCGCGATGTCGCCGATGGGGCTCGCGGGCTCGCTCGCCCAGCAGACCGCCGAGGCGCTCACCGGCATCGCGATCGCCCAGCTCGTGCGGCCGGGGGCGCCCTGCGTCTACGGCTCGTTCCTGACGAACACCGACATGCAGTCGGGGAGCCCGGCCTTCGGCACGCCCGAGACGGCGCTCGGCGTGCTCGCGAGCGCGCAGATGGCGCGCCACTACCGGCTGCCGTTCCGCGGGGGCGGCGCGCTGACCTCGTCCAAGGTCCCCGACGGACAGGCCGCCTACGAGTCGATGATGGGGATGTGGCCGACGGTGCTCGGGCACACGAACTTCGTCCTGCACGCCGCCGGGTGGCTCGAGAGCGCGCTGCTCGCCTCCTACGAGAAGTTCGTGATGGACCTCGAGGTGCTCCGGATGTTCGAGTGGGTCCTCGAGAAGGGGATCCCCTTCGACGACGAGGGCTTCGCGATGGACGCCATCGAGGAGGTCGGCCCCGGCGGGTACTTCCTGGGCGCCGAGCACACCATGCGCCACTTCCGCACCGGCTTCTACCGGCCGCTGATCTCCTCGACCGACAACTACGAGCGGTGGAACACCAAGGGCGGCGAGCGCATCGACCAGGTCGCCAACCGGAAGTGGAAGGAGATGCTGGAGGCCTACGAGGACCCCGGCATGGACCCCGCCGTCGACGAGGAGCTGCTGGCGTTCATGGCCCGCCGTCGCGAGGAGATCGCGAGGGAGGCCGAGTAGGCCGCGGCCGATCCGGGAGCGAGGCCTGCCCGCTCTGCCCGCCACCCCCCCGGGCGTCGGTGCGCGTACCGTCCTTGACCGACGCACCTCGTGGGCGGTATCGTGTGTTGCGTAAAGGGCAACATAGTTGCGTGATACGGAACAACTCTCGATGCCTGAGCGGAACGCGTCCCTGGTGCAGTCGGTCGAGCGCGCGATCGGCGTCCTCGAGCTGCTGGCCGGCGAGGCCGGGGAGCTCGGCGTGACCCAGGTCGGCCGCGCGCTCGGCGTGCACAAGGCGACGGCCTTCCGGCTGCTCGCGACCCTCGAGGAGCACGGTCTCGTCGAGCAGAACCCGGAGACCGAGCGCTACCGGCTGGGCCCCGGCCTGCTGCGCCTGGCCGGCGCGGCGGCCTCGGGCATGGATCTCGTGCGGCAGGCGCGGCCGGTGCTCGAGCGACTGGCCGACGAGACCCGCGAGACCGTGAACCTGGCCGTCCTGGCCGGTGACCGCGTCGTGAACATCGACCAGGTCACCGCGCCCGGCGTCATCGTGGCCGTGAACTGGGTCGGCACCCCGACGCCGCTGCATTCCACGGCGAACGGCAAGGTGTTCCTGGCCGCCCTCCCATCCTCCGAACTCGACCGGCTCCTGGCCGCCCCGCTCGAGCGCTCGACGCCGAGGACCGTCGTCGACCCCGATGCGCTGCGGGCCGAATTGGAGGCCGTGCGTCGCGACGGGTTCGCGCGGACCGAGGAGGAGCTGGAGGTGGGGCTGAACGCGATCGCCGCCCCCGTGCGGGGCGCGGCCGGCGACGTCGTGGCGACCGTGAGCGTCGCCGGGCCCGCCTACCGGATGACGGCGCGCCGTTCGCGGATGCTCGGCCGGATCACGGCCGACGCGGCGGGCGAGATCTCGACGCGACTCGGATTCGGCGACCCGGCCGCGGGGCCGGCGCGCCGCAGCGGAGGTGATGCGAGGTGAGCCGGGAGGACGAGCTTCGGGAGGCCCTGTACGACGGGACCCTGCACGGGCGGGTCGCGGAGGTCCGGGGCCTGACCGAGGAGGCGATCGCCCTCGAGATGGACCCGATGGACGTGCTGTTCCAGGCGCTGATCCCCTCGCTCGAGGAGGTCGGGCGCCGGTTCGAGCGCGGCGACTACTTCGTTCCGGAGATGCTGATCGCCGCCAAGGCGATGCAGGCGGCGCTCGGGCTGCTCCGGCCCCTGCTCGCCCAGACCGGCGCCAAGCCCATCGGCAAGTACGTGATGGGCACTGTGAAGGGCGACATCCACGACATCGGAAAGAACCTCTGCATCATCATGCTCGAGGGCGCCGGCTTCGAGGTCCTCGACCTCGGCGTGAACGTGGCGCCGGAGAGGTTCGTCGAGGCCGTGGCGGCGAACGAGCCCCACATCGTCGGGTTCTCGGCGTTCCTCACGACGACCATGCCGATGTTCAAGGTGAACCTCGACGCGCTGACCAAGGCCGGGCTCCGGGACAGGGTGCAGGTGATGGTCGGGGGCGCGCCGGTCACCGAGGACTACGCGAAGCAGGTCGGCGCCGACGCCTACGCGCCCGACGCCTCGACCGCGACCCGTATGGCGAAGACGCTCGTGGGCATCGTCGAGGACCAGCGCAACGCCCGGATCGAGGAGGCCGTCGGCCGCATCGAGGCGGTCATCCGGGGAATCCAGGAGTAGCGGACCGTGGCCGCTCGCACCAGGCTCGAGCGCGTGCTGATCCCCGTCGAAGAGGCGATCAAGAAGCCGATCTTCGACTGCCGCATGTGCGGCCAGTGCATCCTGCATTCGACCGGCATGACCTGCCCGATGCGCTGTCCGAAGAACCTCCGCAACGGCCCGTGTGGGGGCGTCCGCGCGAACGGCAACTGCGAGGTCTACCCCGCCCGTCCCTGCGTATGGGCGCTGGCGTGGGAGCGCTCGCAGCGGATGCCGCTGTGGCGCGACCACATGCACCACCTGAACCCGCCGGTCGACCGGCAGCTCCAGGGCAGCTCGTCATGGGTGAACCTGGTCACCGGCCGCGACCGCCGCACCCCGGAGGGGTGGCGGCGCTGCGAGGAGGCGAACGGCCGTGGGCATCGCTGAGCCGAACGGTGCCGGGTCGTCGAACGGCACCGGGGGCCGCGCGCACAGCGGCCTGGAGCGGATGCTCCGCGGCGGCGCGTTCGTCGTGACGGCCGAGCTGTCGGCCCTGGACTCGCCCGATCCCGAGGCCGTGGTGCGCATGGCCGAGCCGCTGCTCGGCCGCGTCGACGCGGTCAACTGCACCGACAACCCCGGCGCGCACACGCACCTGTCGGCGCTGGCGGCCGCGCACATCGTGCAGGAGATGGGCCTGGAGGCGAACGTCCAGTTCGCCTGCCGGGACCGCAACCGGCTCGCGCTGCAGGCGGACATCCTGGGCGCGGCGGCGCTCGGGATCCGCAACGTCACGATGATGACCGGCGACGACGTGAGCGCCGGCGACCATCCGGAGGCGAAGGCCGTCTACGACCTGGACTCGATGCACCTGTTGCGGATCGCGCGGATCATGCGGGACCAGGGGACCTACCTCAGCGGGCGGAAGCTCGCCGCGCCCCCCTCGTACTTCATCGGCGCCGTGGAGAACCCGTTCGCGCCCCCCCTCGACTTCCGGCCGCACCGGCTGATGAAGAAGATCGATGCGGGCGCGGAGTTCGTTCAGACGCAGATCGTGTTCAACGTCCCACGGTTCCGCTCGTTCATGGCGGCCGCAGCCGACCTCGGGGCGCTGGAGCGCGCGTTCGTGGTCCCCTCGATCAGCATCCCGCGCTCGGCCCGGGGGGCGCGGTTCATGCAGGCGAAGGTGCCGGGGCTCGACGTGCCCGACGCGGTCGTGCGGCGGCTGGAGGGCGTGCCCCCGGAGCGGCAGCAGGAGGAGGGGCTTCGGATCGCCCTCGAGGTGTTCGAGGAGGTCCGCGGGATCCCCGGCATCTCCGGGGTCCACTTCATCGCGATCAAGTGGGAGGAGGGCATCGCGCGCGCGATCGACGAGGCGGGGCTGCTGCCGCGCCCCCGCGCGATGGCGCTTGCCGACGGGAGGGGGAGCTAGGTGGAGACCGTGCTGGAGTCGGCCTCGCGGACCGTGACGATCGGTCCCGAGCATCCGTTCGTGATGATCGGCGAGCGCATCAACCCGACCGGGCGGAAGGTGCTCGCGGCCGAGATGAGGGAAGGCCGGATGGAGATGGTCCGGGCCGACGCGCTCGCGCAGGTCGCCGCCGGGTCCCAGATGCTCGACGTGAACGCCGGGGTGCCCGGCGAGGACGAGCCCGCCCTGCTGGTCGCCGCCGTCCGCGCGGTCGGCGAGGTGACCGACGCGCCCCTCTGCCTGGACTCGTCGGTGGTCGAGGCCCTGACCGCGGGGCTCTCCGCCTACGACGGCAAGGCGCTGGTGAACTCGGTGACCGGCGAGGACGACCGCCTGGAACGGATCCTCCCGCTGGTCGCCAAGCACGGCGCGGCCGTGATCGGCATGGCGAACGACGAGACCGGCATCTCGATGGTGCCCGAGGAGCGCCTGGTGATCGCCCGCAAGATCGTCGAGCGCGCGGCCGACCACGGGATCAAGGCCGAGGACATCGTGATCGACCCGCTCGCCATGACGGTCGGCGCCGACCCGCAGGCCGGGCGGATCACGCTGGAGACCATGCGGCTGATCCGCGACGAGCTCGGCGTGAACATGTCCTGCGGCGCGTCGAACGTCTCGTTCGGGCTGCCGAGCCGCCCGCAGCTGAACGCGGCGTTCCTGCCGATGGCGATGCTCGCCGGGCTGACCTCGGCGATCACGAACCCGCTGACGTTCGAGGTCCGCAAGGCCGTGCAGGCCGGCGACCTGCTGCTCGGCAACGACGAGTACGCGGCGAGCTGGATCGCGGCGTTCCGGGCCGAGCGGCAGGCGCAGGAGGCGGCCGGCTGAGCACCCGGGGGACGGCGCCGGGCGCGGGGATGGCGGGCCGATGAGGAAGCTCGCGGTCACCTACCTGCCGTTCGACCGGCTGACGCACGTCCCCGAGGGGACGAGCCTGTTCAACGCCGCCCACTGGATCGGGCTGCCGATCGAGTCGACGTGCGGCGGCCGCGGCACCTGCGGCAAGTGCAAGGTGCAGGTGCTCGAGGGCCACGCCGAGCCGACCCACGCCGATCGCCGTCTGCTGTCCGAGGACGAGCTCGCGACCGGGTGGCGCCTGTCGTGCCAGGCCGAGGCGCACGAGGACTCGGTGTGCGTGGTGCCGCAGCTGATGCGGATCCCGAAGGCGGCCACGATGGGCCGGGGGCGGTTCGTGCGCGTCGAGCCGAACGTGCACAAGGTCTTCGTGGAGCTCGACGAGCCGCACCTCGAGGACCAGCGGAGCGACCTCGAGCGGCTGCTGGCCGCCCTGGAGGCCGAGGGGTACGGGGCCCGCGTGGGGCTGGACCTGCTGCGCGAGCTGCCGGGGGCGTTGCGGGGGGCGGAGTTCCGCGCGACCGCCGTGCTGGCCGGCGACCGGCTGGTCGCGGTCGAGCCCGGCGACACGCGCGAGGTCGCCCATGGGGTGGCGTTCGACCTCGGGACCACCACGGTGGTCGGCACGCTGATGAACCTCCGCACCGGGATGGCCGAGGCGGTCGAGTCGACGCTGAACCGGCAGGCCCCGTTCGGGGCCGATGTGATCTCGCGGATCAGCCACTCGATGGTCGGGCCCGAGGCGCTGGAGGAGCTGCGGCGCGCGGCGCTGGACACGATGAACGGCCTGCTCGCCGGGCTGCTGGAGCAGGCGGGAGTGGCCGCCGAGCACGTCTACGAGCTGATCGTCGTCGGGAACGCGACGATGCTGCACCTGCTGCTCGGGGTCGACCCGACGCCGATCTCGATGGCGCCGTTCACGCCGGCGTTCAAGGCGCCGCTCGACCTGGAGGCGCGGGCGGTCGGCCTCGCGATCCATCCGCGGGGGCGCGTCGTCACCTACCCGATCCTCGGGGCCTACGTCGGGGCCGACATCCTGGCCGGGGTGCTCGCGACCGGCATCGCCCGCGAGGAGCGGCGGTCGCTCTTCGTCGACGTCGGGACCAACGGCGAGATCGTGCTCGCGGCCGGCGACCGGGTGCTGGCGACGGCCGCTCCGGCCGGGCCGGCGTTCGAGGGCGGGCAGATCCGCTGCGGGATGCGGGCGGCCGAGGGCGCGATCGAGGGTGTCGCGCTGGGCCAGGACGTCGAGCTGCAGGTGATCGGCGGAGACGTGGCACCGCAGGGGATCTGCGGGTCGGGCCTGGTCGACGCCGTGGCGCAGCTGCGCGTGGCCGGGCTCCTGGACGCCGGTGGGCGCCTGGCCTCGGCCGACCAGGTCCCCGACCATCCGCTGCGCGACCGGCTGGTCGAGGTCGACGGCATGCGGGCGTTCCTGCTGGCCGACGGCGTCTACCTGACCCAACGCGACGTCCGCGAGCTGCAGTTCGGCAAGGGCTCGATCGCGACCGGCATCAAGATCCTGATGGACCTGCTCGGCCTGTCGGCGGCCGACCTCGACGACGTGCTGCTCGCCGGGTCGTTCGGCTCGTACATCAACCCCGAGAGCGCGAAGGTCATCGGCCTGGTGCCGCCGGTCCCGACCGAGCGGATCGTCTCGGTGGGCAATGCCGCCGGCGAGGGGGCGAAGATGGCGCTGCTGTCGTTCCGGGAGCGGGAGATCGCCTTCGAGCTGCCCGACCGCATCGAGTACGTGGAGCTGTCGGGCCGCGCCGACTTCAACGACGCGTTCGTGGAGGTGCTGTCGTTCCCCGACCTCGGGGAGCTGGCGGCGGCCGCTGCGGGGCGGCGCGGGGGCACGGCGGAGGCCGCCTCATGAGGACGCTCGCCCCGCCGCGTCCAGATGCCGCGGGGGCCGCGGATGCGGGGCCGGTGCCGGCGACCGTGCCGGCCGCCCCCGGCGCCGGCCGCACGGCGCTCGTCGCCTGCGGGGCGCTGGCCCGCGAGGTGCGCGACCTCGCAGGGCGGCGGGGATGGGACGTCGACCTGCACGCGCTGCCGGCGTTCCTGCACATGGCGCCGCCGCGGATCGTGGCGGAGCTCGACCGGCTGCTCGAGCGCCTCCGCGGCCGGGGCGGCCGCGCGGTGGTGGTCTACGGCGACTGCGGGACGGCCGGCGCGATCGACCGGGTCCTCGCGCGCCACGGTGCGGAGCGCGTCGCCGGCCCGCACTGCTACGAGATGTTCGGCGGCGACGAGCTGGCCCGGCTGCTCGCGGACCGCCCCGGCACGTTCCTGCTGACGGACTGGCTGGTGGCAAACTTCGACCTCGCGGTCGTGCGCGGCCTCGGCCTGGACCGCCACCCCGAGCTGCGCGAGGTCTACTTCGCCCACTACACGGGCGTGCTGTACCTGGCCCAGGACCCGACGCCCGAGCGCGAGGCCGCGGCCGCCCGCGCCGCCGCCTATCTCGGCCTCCCGCTCGAGATCTGGGATCGGGGTCTCGGCGACCTGGAGGAACGCCTGACGGAGCTGGTCGAACGCGGCCCGGCCCCCCCCGGCCGCTGCACGGAGACCACCCCGGAGTTCGCGACGGCCGTCGGCTGCACGCCGTAGCCGGGGGCGAGGGGGACGCCGTGCGGCCCCTCGCGAGCGACGCTCAGCCGCTTCGCGGCGGGGCGAAGCGTTGCCGGTAGACGCGGGCGACCTCCTCGAGGAACGCCTCGTCGTCCCCCTCGCGTGGGGTGCCGGCGACATGACGTCGAACGGTTTCCGCCATCTGCGCGGCGAGGGCCGCCCTCGCTGCGGGCGTGAACGTGGATCGCCGTTGGAGGAAGGACCGGACCAGCACGTACTCGCGCGCGGAGAGCCTTCCGGCGTCGAGTGCCCCCGCGACCTCGGCCCCTGGCTCCGGCAGCTCGAGCTCGCGAGGTGGGGCGGCGCCACGCTCACGGACCACGACGGTGCCCGCCGCAAGGTCGCCCACGCGCTGTGCCCGGGGCGTGACCAGGATGCAGATGACGCCGACGAACCACAGCGTGTACATGTCGACCACGCGCACGAGGTTCCGAACGACAACGGGACCAAGCGTGACCGGCTGCCCGTCGGTGCACACGACGCGGATTCCCTGAGCCCGCTTCCCGGGCGTGCGGCCATTCCAGAGTCCCTCGAACAGCGGGAAGTAGCCGAACACCACGATGAAGGCGAGGATCAGGTAGACGACGAGCACCGCCGCCGGCGGGGCCCCCGACCGGCCCGAGAACGGGAGGAACGCGGACGCCGTCAGGATCCCGAGGGCCACCGCCTGGATGAGGACGTCCAGCGCCGCGGCGAGGAATCTCGAGCCGAGCCCCGCCGCCCCGAGATCGAGGACGACCGCCTCCGGCGTGACCAGCGTGCCGACGCTGCTACCCCTCCGTCCCGTCGCCACCGTAGACTCCGCCCGTGGACGTCGACTCGTTCATCGGCAAGTATGGCGCCGAATGGACCCGGCTCGACGAGGCCTGCGCCCGGGGCTCAGCGGGCCTCGCCCGGCTCCGAGGCGTCGACATCGAAGAGGTCCTGGGCCTCTACCTCCGGACCTCCGCCCACCTCGCGGAGGCGAGGGCCCGCTTCAGGGATCCCGGGCTCGTCGAGTACCTGAACGGGGTGGTGACTCGAGCCCACGCGGCCGTGTACGGGGCGCGCCCGCGGGCCGCGCGTGGGCTCGTGCGCACCCTCGGAAGCCGGTACCGAGAGGCGGTGCGTCGGACGGCCCCGTTCATCCTCGTCGCCGCGGCGGTCGTTGCCGCCACCACGCTCGCGACCATGGTGTGGGTCACGACCTCCCATCAGGCCCAGGTGGGACTGCTGCCGCCGGCGGCCCGTCAGGCGATCCTGCGGGCAAACGGCCACCGCCCGGCGTTCGCGGTGCCCTCCTCGGTGCTCTCCACCGCGATCCTGGTCAACAACGTGCGCGTCGCGTTCTTCGCGTTCGCCCTCGGCGTCGGCCTCGGGATCGGAACGCTCCTCGTGCTGGTGCAGAACGCGGCGCTCCTTGGCCTGCTGGCCGGCGCCTATACGAGCCTCGGCAAGGCCGGTGCGTTCTGGGTCCTGATCCTGCCTCACGGGCTCCTCGAGCTGACCGCGGTGTGCATCTCTGCGGGGGCGGGGCTGCGCGTGGGCTGGAGCCTGGTGGATCCGGGCGACCGCCCCCGAGGACGGGCGCTCGCGGAGGAGGCTCGAGACGCGGCCATGGTGGTGCTCGGGGTCATCCCCGCCTTCGTCCTGGCCGCCCTGATCGAGGGTTTCCTCACGGGAAACGTGCCGGGCCCGGCCGGCCTCGCGACGGGTGCCGCGGTGGAGGCCGCCTATCTCGGGTTCCTCGTCTGGCCCGTTCGCCGGGTCAGAGCCTCCCGGACGCCTTGATCCTCAGGTACTGATCTGCCAGCGCCCCGGCCAGGCGCCCTGGCGGCCGGTCGACGACCCGCACTCCCAGCCGGCCGAGCACGGCGGCCGCGCGATGCCGGTCGGCGAGCGCGCCGGACGCCGCTGCCTTCAGGTAGGCGGTCTCCGAGGAATCCGGCATCGCCTGGGCCAGCTCCTCGAGCTCGGGATCCGAAACGGCTCCCACGATCAGCAGGTGCCGCCGCAGCAGGGTCGGCGCCACCGACGCCAGCGGCTCGAGCAGAGCGGGATGGGCCAGGTCGGTGAGCAGCACGAGGAGCGACCTCCTCCCGTGGCGCGTGAGGAACGCGGAGAGAGCCGCTGCGTAGCCCGGCGGCTCGAGCGAGGCATGGAGGTCCAGGAGCACCTCCAGGATCCGCCGGCTCTGCGCCCTGCCGCCCTTCGGGTCCAGAGCGGCGAGGACCCGCGAATCGAACGCAACCATGCCCACGTGGTCGCCCACGCGTCCTGCGAGCTCGGCGACGGCGATGGCCCCGTCGAGCGCGTGCTCGAACCGGGCGACCCCCCGCACCGACCCCGCCATGGAGCGCCCAGCGTCGAGCAGGAGGACGACCCGCTGATCGCGTTCCTCCCGGTACACGTTGGCCATGGCCCGTGGGGACCGGGCCGTCGCCCGCCAGTTGATGTGGCCGAACTCGTCGTCCGGGCGGTAGTCGCGGATCGTGTCGAACTCGGTGCCCCCGCCCCGGAAGGCGGAGGAGCGCCGGCCCGCCTGGAGCGTGCGTGCCCGCTCGAGGCGAAGCTCGACCTCGCGTCGCCCGTGAAGTGGTGGGTACACGGCGAGGACCTGAACCGAGGGCAGCGTCGCCTGTCGTCCCCCGAGCCCGAGCGGACCGGCCACACGCAGCGTGATGGGCCCGAGCGGCAGGCGGCCGCGTCTGGTGGGGGTGAGGGTCGCGGGCAGATCGGCCCAGGCCCAGGGCAACAGCGTCAGGGCGTGGCGCGTGGGACTCCGGTGAAGCGACGGTGGCGCGGCGTCGTGGGCCCCGACTCGCAGCCGTCGACCGCGTGGATTGTGGAGCCTCAGCGCCACGGTCGCCGCTTGTCCCACGGTCGCCGACCGCGGGGCCTCCCGCGTCACCTGGAGTGCCCCCGGCGCGGGTGCTGCCACCACGTCGAACGCGAGCAGCCCGAGGACGAGGAGGGTGGTTCCCGCGAGATCTGCCCAGATCCGACCCGGGAGCACCAGGGCGACGGCGCCTCCGAGGAGGATCGCGACGGGGAGACGGGGGGCCGCGTACACGCGCCTAGGTCGGGACCGGGACCCGCTCGAGCACGGCCCGGAGCACCCGGCCGCCGTGGCGCCCTCGATCTCGACCTCGGGGCGCACCACGACCCGGTGCCGCCATGTGGCGGGCACCAACTCCTTCACGTCGTCCGGCGTGACGAAGCCGCGACCGCCGACATAGGCCCACGCCTTGGCGCCGACCAGCAACATGGCTGCCCCCCTCGGGCTCACGCCGAGCGTCAGCGAGGGACTGCGCCGGGTCTCCGCCGCGAGGCGCACGACGTAGTCCACGATCGAGTCATCGACCGCCACCCCCACCACCGCGCGAGCGCCCGCGGCGAGGACCTCGGCATTCGCCACTGGACCCACTCCGAGGGACTCGAGGTCGTGCACGTTCTTGCCCGCATCGTGCATCCGGAGGATCCCCTTCTCCTCGTCGTGTTCCGGATACCCCACCTCGAGCTTGAAGAGGAATCGATCGGCTTGGGCCTCGGCCAAGGGATAGGTTCCCTCGTACTCCACCGGGTTCTGCGTCGCGATCACGAGGAACGGGTCGGGCAGCGGCCGACGCTCACCGTCGATCGACACCTGCCGCTCCTCCATGGCCTCGAGGAGCGCCGCCTGGGTCTTCGGCGGCGTGCGGTTCAGCTCGTCGGCGAGCAGGAGGTTCGTGAAGACGGGGCCGGGGCGGAACCGGAATTCCCCGCTCCCTTGCTCGTAGACGACGTTGCCGGTCACGTCCGACGGCATGAGGTCCGACGTGAACTGGATCCGCCGGAACCGGAGGTCGAGGGCTCGGGCCAGGGCTTTCGCCGTGAGGGTCTTCGCGACCCCGGGAGCTCCCTCGAGAATGACATGCCCCCCGACGAGGAGCGCGGAGAGCAGGCCCCGGACCACGGGGTCCTGACCGACCACCACCTTCGCGATCTCCGCCCGGACCGCGCTCAAGGCATCCCTTGGATCCGTCATCCTCCGGCCTCCCCCCGCGCTCGCTCGATCTCGGTGAGCTCCCTGCCGAGGGCGATCATCTCCGCGTCGCTCGAGGGCTCGGCCCCCGCCAGCGCCGCCCGCGCACGGTCGCGCCCCACGGCTCCCACCTGGGCGAGCCGATCTGCCACCGTCGCCGGATCCCCTCGCGGCACTCCCAGCCGATCACCCATCCGCACGGCCGCGCCCCGTCGGAGCAGCGTCCCGGCGAACCCCGCGGCGCCCGCCCGCCGGTAGAGTCCGGCGCTCGCCCGCACGAGCTCGCCGGCGGGAACGGGCGAGATCGGGTCCTCCACGACCGGTCGTCCGAGCCGCCGCGCCCGCACGAGCGCGAAGGCCACGAGGGCGAGGACGAGTGAGGCGATCGCCGCCTTGGCTCTCCCGGGAACGAGCGACCATGCGCCACCCTCCGTCGATGCCGCCAGGCCGGCTGGGAGCGCAGATCCGAACACGATCGGCCCCGGGCCGAGCACCTGCATCGCGAAGGCTGCGTCGTCCCCTCTGCCGAGGTAGGTGTTCGTGAGGGGAGATGCGCCGCCGAGCACGATGACCGTGCCTCGTCCACGGGTGAGGATCGCCACGAACGGCCCTCCGGCCCCCCGGAAGCAGCCGACGGCCTCGGGCCCCGTGAGCGACAGCGCCGAATCGGACGACGAGACGACGAGGGCTCGGACGCCGACGGCCGGCGGTGCCACACATGCGGCGGTGAGCGTCGTTCCGAGGGTGATCCATCCGGCCCGCCCCGCGGCGCCGACCCCGAGCATGGGCAGCAGCGCCGAGGCCGGATCCGCGACGACCAGACGGCCGCCCGTCTGCACCCACTGCAGGATCGGCCGCTCCTCGTCTGCGGTCCGCAGGTCGCCGAGCAGCACGAAGGTACCAGGGGGCGGCGGCGGAGCGGACCCGGCCCGGACCCGATGCCCCGTCGCCCGCAGGAGCCGCACGAGCGCGGCGGTCCCGGCCGGCGCGCGTCCACCGACCAGGCCCGCGACGACGAGGAGCAGCGCGACGAGCCCCATGCTGACGACCGCGACGACTCTCGCAGGCTTCCTCACGCCGACCTCGCCGCTTGCTCCGCCGACCGCAGCGCGTCCACGTCCTCGCGGCGAGCGTCGCGGCCCCCGTAGGCGACGCCCTCGAACGCCTGGACTGCGGTCGAGACGACCGGATCGAGGCCCGGGAGCGAACTCAGAACGGCCCGGCGGCACTCGCCCGCGGTCAGGCCCGGCGCGCCCCGGACGACGCCCCTCGCCGCGAGGGTGGCGACGAGGGATCGGTAGGCGGATCGAACGGCCGCATGGAGATCCCCGCGTTCCAGATCCTCCCGGGTGCGTCGTCGCCAGTCGACGGTCTCGCGCGGGCGCTCGCCCCGCACGCGCCGGTCGCCCACGAGCCCGACGCGGACCTCCTGCCAGGCCCCCGTCCGCCACACGAGGAACCCGAGCGCGGCCAGGGCGAGCAGGCCGAGCCCGAGGAGCGTGAGATCGGCGGATGGGCCGCGCATCGAGGAGAGGTGGAACATGATCCACGCGACCGAGCCGCCGACGAGCGCATGAAGGCGATCCGAGACAGTCGGCGCGGGAACGACGATGCCCCGATAGGCGTGCTGGAGCGCCCCTCGCAGGTCGGCGACGGGGTGCGAGGCCTCCGTCGCGACCGCGAGACGACGCAGCGCCTCGATCCGCTCGCCCGCGACCGCGAAGTCGGCGCTCCTCCAGCCCCCGAGCGAGGAGAGGATCGGGTCCCGCGAGATGTCGACGGGCCCGCCCGGCAGCTGCACCTCGAGGGGCAGACCGAGCGAGGTCCGGACCGCGGCGAGGGCCGCTGGCGACGGCCGAGCCGCCCCCGCCCGCGCCAGCGCGAGCGCATGGTTCAGGCGCGCGAGGTAGCTCGGCAGGGTGATCGGCGACGCCGCGGATGCCAGAGTCGCGCCGCCCACCACGATCGCCGCGACGAGCACGACGCCCGCCACCCGGAGGCTAGACCTCATCGTGTCGAGCGCCTGCCAGCTCCTGGGCCATGACCGCGAGGTCGAACCCCTCCGTGCGGATGCGCGCATCGAAGTACAGGAGCACGGGAAGCATCGAGACGAACGGCGTGGTGAGGACCGCGCTGATGGCCGTTCCCACGCCCTCCGTGAACCACCCGCCACCCAGCAAGCTCGCGAGGATCGTGAACGGGATCCCGACGGTGGCACCGACTGCGGACGAGAGGATCCCCCCGACGAGGATGGTCCCGAGGATCTTCCAGAACCGTCTCCGCGTCAGGTTCCAGGACCGGCGGAGCGCGCGTCGCCCCCTCGTCCCCTCCACCACCACCAGGGTGGTCCCGAACTGGAGGCGAACGAGGATCAGCAGCGAGAGGACCACCAGGGCGGGGACCGTGACGAGCAGGATCGGAGGGAAGAATCCGCCAGGACCCAAGAGGACGGCGACCGACACCCCCTCGATGAGCGCGACGAGAACGATGACGAGCATGATCGAGGGCAGGCGGGACACGGCGAACCGGTACGTGCCACGGACCGTTGGCTCCCCGCCCAGGTAGATGTCCGCGGTCGCCCTCGCGAACGCACCGACGACGAAGGGCGAGATCACGAGGAAGTGGATGAGCGAGAGCCCGCCGATGGCGAAGATCGTCCTTGAGAGCGTGTGCAGGATCGCGGCGCCGGAGGGAATCGCGGGGGGTACCGAGTGCGACGCGGACGGCACGAGGGTCGTCCCCCCTACGATGCCGACGACTCCCTGTTGCAGGAGCGACCACGGCACGAGCACGAACGCGCCGATCCCCGCGAGAGCCCGCCAGCGCAGCCTGCACAGGTTGATGGCGGCATCGAGGATCTCGCCGACGCCCATGGGCCGAAGGGGGATCGGCATGCCGCGCTGCCAGGTGGACGGCGGGACCCACGGAGGAGGGGGCGGCGGCGGGAGCTCGAACGGGGGCGCCCGGTCGTCGGTGGGTGGGGGCCACCCCGCGCCGTCGCCACTCGTCAACCCGGCTCCCTCGCGACCTCGGCGGTGCCCGCGGGCATCACGGTGCGAACTACGCGAACTATAAGGGTCGGCGGGAGGCTGCCGCAACGGGCGCGGCCCTGCGGACTCCCCCTCCGCGCTGGCCCCGGCGGGCGACCCCGCATGACGCCACCAGGTCGGCGAGGATCCGGTCCGCTTCGGCCGAGTCCCGATCGCGGATGGCCGCGTGGACGTTGCCGCCGGCGGTGTCCAGGTGGATCGTCGCCAGGCGCAGCCACCGCTGCAGAGGGCCCTGGACGCGACGTAGGCTCTGGACCTTGGCCAGCGGCACCCAGGCGGTGACGCGGGCGACCCGTCCCGATGTGGTGAGGGCGCAGGTCTCCGTCCGCCCCCACGACAGATAGTGGTAGCGCAGCGGTGTCTTCAGTCGTGCTCGAGTTGGCGCCGGGCTCCGATCGCCCGGCGCGCCGGGTACGAGCCACTCGAGCAGCCGGCGAGCCTCCGCGGAGGTACCGACGGGCAGAACCGCCCGCAGCGAGCGGCTCTGGGAGCGGCTCTCTCCCTCGCTGCGGTGTCGCCCGGCGACGTCCACCTCCACCCGACGCCAGCCGAAGGGGCGCCAGAGCAGGGGTTCGACCATTCGCACCGCCTGCACGCGACCACGGGGGATCGTCTCCGCCGTCGTCTCGACGAGCCCGGCACGCAGCCGTAGCCCGTCCGGAGCATCGGCGACGGTGAGGCGGTAGAACCCGTTGAAGCGGTGCCACACGACGCCGAGCAGGGTGATGAGGATGCCCGCCGTCCCCGCGCTGATCGCCACGCCGGTGGCGGCCGAGGCACGCACTGCAGCGACGATCAGCGCCACCGCCAGCACCCCGACCGTCAGTCCAAGGCGGCTGAGAAGGATTGATCCGATCAGGCGCCCCACTGGCAGCCTGACCACGACCGTCTCGGGTGGCGAGGGGGTGTCCCCTGCCATGCCGTGGGCCAGTGCCAGGAGCCGCGCCCGGAGGAGGTCTGCCTCGTGGACGGTCAGGTAGGCCAGGCGACCGGAGCCACCGGCCGAGCCGGCCATGCGGAGCCGCAGCTCTGCGAGCCCGAGGACGCGGGCCAGGGCAGGGCGCACCGTGTCGATCGCCTGGATCTGCACCAGGGGAAACCGCAGAGACCGTCGCCGGACCAGCCCGGTCTCGATCCGAAGGGTGCCGTCTTCGATGCGCCATCGGGTGACCCACCACGAGACCACGCCGAGCCCGAGGAGGACTGCGGCGATGGCCGGATCGACGATCGACCGGTCGCTCGGGCTGCCCCGGCCGCCAAGGAACAGCCTTGGGGCCGACACGGCGGCGAGCGGAACGAGGACCCGCGCAGCCCGGACCACCGGGGAGAACGGGTGAAGGCGATGCCAGCCGCCGGTCTGGTGCCGATCCAGCCCGTCGGCGACGTTCCGGATGTCGACGGGGTCGGTCCGACCGGCGACCCTGTCGGAGGCGGTTGGCTCCGCCTGGCCTCCCTCGCGGTCGACGCTCACTGGTGCACCATGCCTAGGTCGGTGATCGCGGATCGATTGCCGATGCACCCGAGGTGCCGTTGGGTTACCGCCCTGCTCGCTTGACGGTTTTGACGTCCAC
>JAJYGO010000249.1 GCA_021785115.1 Chloroflexota bacterium
GAGCCGAAAGTCGGGGCCCGGCGGGTTCGTCCTGTACTCGAGCGAGGCGGCCGACCCGGTGCGCGGCCTGTCGTTCACGACGCGCCTGCGCAATGCCGTGGAGCGGCGGCAGTGGGTCCTGCACTACCACCCGATCATGGACCTGGCCGAGCGGCAGATGGTCGGGGTGGAGGCGCTGCTGCGCTGGCAGGATCCGAGCGGGCAGCTGGTGCCGCCCGGCGAGTTCATCCTGGCGGCGGAGGACATGGGGCTGATCGAGGCCGTCGGCGACTGGGTGGTCGAGGAAGTCTGCCGCCAGTCGCGCGCGTGGAGGAACCAGGGAATCGAGCTCGACGTTAGCATCAACCTGTCGCCCCGCCAGCTCTGGCAGCCGGGCCTGGTCCAGAAGGTGGCCCGCCACCTCCGCTCGTCCGGGATCGATCCCGAGACGGTCGTCATCGAGATCACCGAGGCGGCCGCGGCCGCCGACCCGGAGCGCACCCGGGGCGTCCTCCGGGGATTCGCCGAACAGGGACTGCGCCTCGCCATCGATGACTTCGGCACGGCACAGTCCTCCATCGGGCGGCTTCGACAGCTCCCCGTCGACATCCTGAAGGTGGACCAGTCCTTCGTCCGGCACCTTCCCCGCGATCGGGACGCGGCCCGCATGGCGCGCGCCATCATCGCGCTGGCCCGGAGCCTCGACATGATGCCGCTGGCCGAGGGCATCGACTCGGAGGATCAGCGGAGGTTCCTGCTCGACCAGGGATGTCAGCTCGGTCAGGGGTACCTGTTCAACCGGCCGATGCCGGCCGACGAGATCACGGCCTGGTGCCTCGGCGAGGTCGAGGCTGAGGCCGAGGCTGCGCCGGCCGGGCCGGGCGGGTACACGGCGCCCCAGGGGCCGCCGTCGCCGCTCTTCGCCTTCCCGCCCGCCCTCGTCCAGCCGGCTCCGGCGGTGCGGGAGGCGACGAAGGAACGGCCGGTGCCGCAGGGCTCGATCGAGCCGGAGGTCGAGGCGGACCCGGCGGAGCCGGAGGTCGAGGCGGAGGCGCCGGAGACCCCTCCCTCGCCGTCTCGGCGGGAGCCTGGGCGGCCGCTCGGCGGGTGGGCACAGGCGGTGGATCCTGGGCACGAGGAGATCCTCGAGGACGGGCCGTCCTCTTCCGCCGACGGCGAGATCGAGATCCGCATCGAGCTGCGCGAAGCGGAGCCGGAAGGGGCCGCAGAGACGGCGTCGGGTGCCCCGGAGGACGCCGAGCCCGACCCGAACGCCGAGGCGCAGGACGCCGTGTCCGGCGACGAGCCGTCCGGGGCGGAGGACGCCGCCGAGGAGGGTCGCGAAGCGGAAGCGGAGGCCGAGGCCGGCTCGCCGCCCGAGGAGGCGCAGGCAACCGGGAGCCGGCTGCCCAACCTCGGAGGGATCGACGCCGGCGCCCTGCTTCGCGAGCTTGCGAGCGGCGACGATCCCTCACGCGAGAGGGGGGCGGAAGGCGGCCCTTCGGACGAGCCGACTTCTTCCATCGCGTCCGGCCACCGGCCGCATCCTGCGTCCACTGGCTGGCGATCCTGGACGCGCGGCCGCGGGAACGGCTGACGAGGCTTGCCGCCACGCGGCCCCGCCCGAGGCGTCGCCGGCTGTCTCCGGGGCGGCATCCCGGCGACGGATTGGGTAGACTCGCCCCGGAGAGGTCGCCTAGTTCGGTCTATGGCGCCGGTTTGCTAAACCGGTTGGGGTTTGCGCCCCTCGCGGGTTCGAATCCCGCCCTCTCCGCCGGGCGCCGGTAGCTCAACGGATAGAGCATCTGACTACGGATCAGAAGGTTGGGGGTTCGAATCCCTCCCGGCGCGCTACCAGGGAAAACGTGTAGAGTCGGGGACGCACACCGGTCGGACAGCCAGATAACCGGGAGGTCCCCATGGAGACCACGGAAGCTCTCGCTCCCACCATCGACACCCTCCGACCCTCGTTCCTCCGCGCCCTGAAGGCGGCGGGCAGGTCGCCTCGGACCATGCAGTCCTATGACGAGACGGCGCACCAGTTCGCGCGATTCCTGGCCGAGCATGGGATGCCCGAGGCGGTCGCCAACATCCGGCGCGAGCACGTCGAGGCATGGATCGTGCACCTGCTCGAGGTCCACCGGCCGGCGACCGCCGCGCTGCGCTTCAAGTCGCTGCAGCAGCTCTTCCGGTGGGCCGTGGACGAAGGGGAAATCACTGAGTCCCCCATGGCGCGCATGCGATCCCCGAAGATCGTGGCCCCCGAGGTGCCCGTGATTCCCGAGGACGACCTGCGGCGGCTGCTGAACGCGTGCAGCGGCGCCGGCTTCGACGAGCGTCGGGACGCCGCCATCCTCCGGACGTTCATCGACACCGGTGCGCGCCTCGCCGAGGTCACGCGGCTGCGCTTGGAGGACGTGAATCTCGACGCCGGCATCGCGCTCGTGCGACACGGCAAGGGCGATCGCCCGCGAGTGGTCTCCTTCGGCGCCAAGGCCGCGCAGGCGATCGATCGATACCTGCGCGTCCGCGCGCGCCGGCCCGATGCGGGCCGCCCCGAGTTGTGGCTCGGGGGCCGCGGCCCCATGACCGAGAGCGGGATCGCCCAGATGATCCGCCGGCGCGCCGCCCAGTGCGGGATCGGGAAGGTCCACCCCCACCAGTTGAGGCACACGTTCGCCCACAACTGGATGGCGGAGGGCGGGTCCGAAACCGACCTCATGTCGCTCGCGGGCTGGCGTAGCAGGACCATGTTGCAGCGCTACGGGGCGAGCGCCGCGGCCGAGCGGGCGGTTGCGGCGCACAAGCGGCTCGGACTCGGCGACCGCCTGTAGCTCGCGAGGACCCCGGGGCGGTCGGACGACCCCTTTTCGCGTGCCCGGCGGTCTTTTTTCGCAGCGGCAGCGTTTCCGCAGGTAGACGGCCTGCCGGACCGGAACATTTTACATTCGGCCCCGGTCGCGGCTCTCGGTGGCCCCCCCTGACCTGCGGTTTCTCGGCGGCCGGATGGCGCTCCGGAGGCCGCGTCCTACGGGGTTGCCACGTTGGACGCGTGACTACCGCGCACGGAACCGCCCCGCCCCCGCCCGACGTGGCCCGCCGGGTTCGCCGGCAGGCCGGCCTGAGCAGCGATCAGGTCGCGGCCCCGCTCGGCGTCACCGGCCGGGCCGTGCGCGCCTGGGAGATGGGCGGCTGCACGCCGACGCCGGAGCACGGCGCGGCCTGGGGTCAGCTCCTGGCACGCCTGGCCGACGCGCTCGCCCTCGGGGGGCCGGAACAATGATGACTCCGGGCGAACGCCGCCTGCGCGCGAGGATCGGGGCATTCGCCCTGCACGCGACGCACGACCCCAACGAGACGACCCGGGCCGCACGGGCGGCCTGGCAGGCGCGGTTTGAGCGCGAGGTCGACCCGGAGCGGGTCCTGCCGCCGGCGGAGCGCGCGCGCCGTGCCGAGGCGGCGCGCCGCGGGTACATGCTCCGCCTCAGCCTCAGGGCCGCGCAGGCGCGCCGAGCCCGTCGGGCGGGGGGCGCGCCGGCGGCCGGCGGGGTCGATCGATGAGCCGCCGGCGCGGACGCCACCTCGGCAACTCGGTTTACCTGCATCGACCTGCGATGGCCGCCGCGCGCCGCACGCTCGCGGGGGCGGGGCCGGGCGGATGGACGGCCTGGGGGCTTTTGAATTTCCTGACCTTGGAGGCCGACGACCGCGAGCAGCCGGGGGTCGTCGGCCTCTCGCTTTCGGAAATCGCCCGCGAGACGGGACTCGACCGAATGACGGTCCGCCGAGCGCTCGGACTCCTCGAGGCAGCCGACCTCGTGAAGCGCCTCCCAGGTCCGAATGCGCAGTTCCTCATCTTCGCATTTGACGCCCTGACCGGGTTCGTGCCCGATGGGCCACCTGGCGAAAATTTCGCCACCCTGCCCTCGACCGGCCAGGTGCCACCTGGCGAAATTCTCGCCATCCCGCCCTCGACCGTCCCGACCGGAAACCCGCCCGCTGCGGGCGGTGAAAAGGCACCAACTGGCGAACGGGGTGGCGAACAGGGTGGCGAACGGACTGGCGAAAATTTCGCCACCGTCCTGCCCTCTGACCAGCGGAAATGGCGCGCTAAGACGTCAAGACTGCAAGACGACAAGACTGATGTTTTTCCCTCACTACGTTCGGGAAAAACATCCGGCCGTGCCGCTTCGCGCACGGCCGGATGCGGGGCGGCATTCGGAGAAATCGAGGGCGAAGAACGCACCGGGGGAGAATCGCCCCAGAGCCCGTTCGAGGCATGGCGGGATTTCGTTCGTCAGCCAGAGCCAGAGCCAGAGCCCGAGCCAGAGCCCGAGCCAGAGCCCGAGCCAGAGCCCGAGCCAGAGCCAGAGCCCGAGCCAGAGCCAGAGCCCGAGCCAGAGCCAGAGCCCGAGCCAGAGCCAGAGCCTCCCGACCCGGCCTTCGAAGCGTTCGATCACTTTTTCGACGAGGCGGCGATGTCGTGACAACGACGCGTGAGCGGCTCGCCGAGAAGGCGGTGCGACTGGCCGTGGAGGCGTGGATCGGCGGCGACATGGCGAAGGCGCTGCGGTTCCTGAACGTGTTCTCGGTGACGAGCCCGACCAAGCGCGAGGAGGCGGCGACGTCCGCGCCGGGCGACGACGGGGGCGGATCGTGAGCGCGATAACGCAGCGTTACTCGCTCTTTGACCTCGCCGCGACCTGGGGTTTCATCCCCGTGGCCGGCCGTTCGACCCTGGTCGTTATCCGCTCTTCGCGGCACCAACCCGGCGCGGAACCCCCGCGCCACGAACCCCGGAGGTGATCCCCGTGGCAACCATTGCGCTCCTCAAGCGCTACGACGCGGACCTGCGACAGGCCGTCGAGTCCGCGGCCCTCGTCGTCGAGGCCTACCGCCGCGACCAGGCCCGGCTGCGGGTCTCGGCGACGAGCCGGGCCTGGGCATGGCCGGAGCCCAAGCGGCGCCTTGCCGAGCGCGCCCTGCACGATGCGGCCGCCGCGCGCCTGGTCGAGCTGCACGACCTGGCCTCCCAGGCCGCCCGTGACCTCGCCGAGGCCGCGGAGGACGCGGTGCACCCCGCACCCCCCAAGCGCGATCCGGTGGAGGTCCTGGCCTCCGAGGTGCGGGCACAGCGCCGATGGGCCTCGCTCTCGCTGCGCCTGGTCGCCGTCGAGCATGATCCCCGGCGCCTGCGGGGCGTGCTCAACGAGTGGGCGCAGAAGGCGAACGACCCGGCGGACCTGCACGCCCTAGCCGAGGCGGCCACCTACCTGCGCGATCGTGACCAGGGGGCCGAGGCCTCGCTGATCGACGAGGTGCTCCGGCTCCGCGAGCAGGCCGCCCGGAGCCCCGAGCAGATCGTCGCCGGGCACTACGCCGCCACGGCGGCCGAGGCGCCCGCGCACATCCACGCGGTCTTCGACCTGCTCGGCGCCGAGGTCGACGGTCGTGCCGGCCACGTCGTGCAGCTGCCGGGGATCGACGCGGTGTCCCCGCTGCGCCAGCTCGCGCTCGCGCCCGCAGACGACGAGGACTCCATCCGCACCGAGTCCTCCGAGCTCCTTGGAGACGGCTTCTCCCGCTTCGTCGACGCCCTGCCGATCCCCGGCTCGGATCAGGCATCCCCGGCGGGCGCGGAGGCCTGATCCCATGGGGCGGGCCTGCACCGTCTGCGAGCATCCCGACCACGACCGGATCGACGAGCAGCTCGTCGGGGGCGGGTCCTTCCGCGCGGTAGCGCGCAGGTTCCACCTCGGTCGCGACGCCCTACGCCGGCACAACGCCGCCCACCTCGCGCCCTCGCTCGTCGCCGCCTCGGCGCAGTCCGAGGAGGACCGCCTGGCCGGGCTGCTCGAGCGCCTGGAGCGGCTGTTCCGCCGCGTGGACGCCGTCATGTCCGCGGGGGAGACCTCACGCAAGCCGGCCCTGGTGCTCGCCGCGGCCAAGGAGGCCCGGGCGGTCCTTGAGACGATCGGGCGGGTGTCGGGGGTCTCCCGGGAGAGCCCGCAGGTGGTGGTGAACCTGCTCGCCTCCGAGGATTGGCTGCGGGTGCGGGGCGCGGTCATGACGGCCCTCGGTCCCTACCCGGACGCGGCCCGCGCCGTGGCCGAGGCCCTGAGCGCCCCCAGGACGGCCGTTCCCGCGCGGGGAGGCATCTCCCTACCCCCTGCGGGTGAACGTCGCTCCGAGCGGAACCCCTCCGGCGGGAACGGGGCGTCGTGAGGACCCCCGACCCCCTCGGGGCCGACCTCGCCCGGGGGCTCGATCCCGTGGCGCTCGCGCGGGCGGTGGGCCTTGCGCCCGTCGGCTGGCAGCGGGACTTCCTGCGCTCGGGCGCGCCCCGCGTGGCGCTCAACTGCTGCCGGCAGGCCGGCAAGTCCACCATGACCGCGGTCCTTGCCGTCCACGCCGCCCTGTACCTGCCGGGCTCGCTCGTGCTGATCCTCGCCCCGGCCGAGCGCCAGTCGATCGAGACCTTCCGCAAGGTCGCCGCCTACTGGCGCGCCCTTGACCGCCCGATCGGGGCGCTCGCCGAGAACCAGTCCGCGATCGAGCTCGCGAACGGATCCCGGGTGATCGCGCTGACCGGGTCGGAGAGCCTGCGCGGCTACACCGCCGCCCGGCTGCTCGTGGTCGACGAGGCGGCCCGGGTGGAGGATGCCCTCTACCACGCGGCCGCCGCGATGGTCGCCCCGACCGGCGGGCGCGTCATCGCGATGTCCACGCCGGCGGGGCGCATCGGGTGGTGGTGGGAGGCCTGGGAGTCCGGACGCTGGGAGCGCTTCGAGGTCCCGGCCGGGGAGGTGACGCCCTGGCTCACGCCGGAGTTCCTCGCCGAGCGCCGGGCCGAGATGGGCGCCGCCTACTACGCGCAGGAGTACGAGTGCCGCTTCATCGCGGCCGAGACCGCGGCGTTCGACCCCTCGCTGATCGACGCCGCCATCGACCCGGAGGTGACCCCGTGGAACGACCTGATCCCCGCTTCCCTGTAGCGCCTGCCCCGATCGTGCTCGGCCTTGACCCGGGGCAGCGCCGGGACCCGAGCGGCATCGCGGTGGTGGAGGTCTCATCGCGCCCGAGCGGGCGGACCCGGACCGGGCGGTCCCCGACGTCGGCGACGACCTGGGAGGAGCCGATCCGCGAGTCGACCTTCACCGTACGCGCCGTCCACCGGCTGCCGCTCGGCACCCCGTATGAGACCGTCGCCCGCCTCACGGCCTCGATCGTGCGCACGATCCGTCTCGCCGACGCCGAGACGCCGGCGGACGAGGCGACGTTCGGGAACCTCGAGCGGCCCCGCCGCCTGGTCGAGGTTCGCGTCGACGTCACCGGGCTCGGGCGGCCGGTGTTCGAGATGGTGGAGCGGGAGCTGCTCGGCTCCGGTGCCCGCGCGATCGCCTGCACGCTGGTCTCGGGCCAGGGGTTCGAGCGCAAGGGCGGGTGGAGCGTGTCCAAGGCCTACCTGACCACGCGCCTGCAGGCCCTGCTCGAGACCGGGAGGCTGCGGGTGGCGGCCGGGACCGACGCCGAGGCGCTGCTCGAGGAGCTTCGCACCTTCGAGGTCCGCCGGTCCGAGGCCGGGAGGTTCCTCTCGGGCGCGTTCAGGAGCGGGACACACGACGATCTCGCGATCGCGGTCGGGCTCGCGATCGTGGCCGATCCGGCCGTCGCCAGGGTCGTGCCGATGCCGGCGGGGTGGCTCTGAAGTCGGTGACGATCGCCTGCGCGAGGACCCGCAGGGGATGGCGGCGGGCCGTGTCCCTGCTGAGGCGCCAGCGGGGCCGTCCGCGTCGGGTCTCGGGGTAGGATGCGGCGGTTAGCGAGAGGGGGAACGATGTCCAAGGGGAAGAAGGTCGCGCTCGCAGTCGTCGCCGTGCTGGTGCTCGCCGGGATCGGCAGCGCGCTCGGGGGCAAGGGGAAGACGCCGGTGGGCGCCCCGAGCCCGTCGCCAACCGTCCAGGGCGCCTCGGCCTCCGATGCTCACGCGCGGACGGCGTGCGAGGACTTGGAGCTGCTGGCCCCGGAGATGGCCCATGAGACGATCGCCCCGGCGGAAGCTCTCGCGAGGCTGCGCGCCGACGAGGTCCTTGCGGACGCGCCGGGGAACAGGCCGCTCGTTCGCGCCTTCGCGGTGGTGGTCAAGGACCTGGCGTCCTCGGCCTCGGGCGCGAAGACGAACGCGGACGGTGTCTACCTCGGGACCCTGTGCATGGGGATCCTCTCCAGCTCCTGACTCCGGCGGCGATCCAGGCAGTGAGGAAAGGGGGAACGATGGACAACGGGCTCGCATCCGAGCGGGTCGTGGTCGAGGCCCCGATGTCGTTCGTGGGCTCGGCCAAGCGAGCGTGGCGGCTTCGGGCCGGCCTCGCGGGGTGGGTGGTGGTGCCGGCCGTGATCGGCGTCCTAGCGCTCATCCTGCTCTGGTGGACGGCGGACCTCCTCTGGTACAGCGTCTTCGGGCTGCTGCTCGTGCCCTACCGCCTCGTCCGCCGGGGCGGCCGGCGGCGCAAGGCCGAGGAGCTTCGCCACCGCGAGACGCTGGAGGCGATCCGGCGCCAGTCCGGACAGTCCTGAAGAGCGCGCGACCCCCGGTGACCACTCCGGGGGTCGCTGCGCGTCCGGCCCTATGTACGTACTGATACGGGAGCGCATAACTCCACGGGTCTAGGTCCAACAACATCGCTGTTCACCGGCCATTAGCACACCGATGCACTTGCTATGACTACGGATCAGAAGGTTGGGGGTTCGAATCCCTCCCGGCGCGCAAGATCCTCGCAGGTCAGGGGCGGTCCGCTCCGATCCCTGCCTGTGGGCGGCCGCCGCAATCCTCGGAGCCCTGGTGCTCGTCACCCGCCGCCCTCGAGCTACGGGCCCTGTGAGCCGCAGCCAATCGATTCGATCGGCGTTCAACGTCCTCACGCGTGACGGGGATGCTCACCCGGCCGTGGCGATGCCCTTCTGCACCGCTTCCACACTCAGGTAGACCGGCCCGGTGTGCGAGCACGCGACGAATGGGAACGGGACCACCTTCGAGGCGGTCTGATTCGGTGGGTAGACGCGCAGGCCAGCGGCGGTCTGGCGGCCACAGGCGGAGCTCGGGAAGGCGAAGACGTCGGTGATCCGCAGCACCACGGTCGCGGTGGCGCCGCCGGGGAGCGTGACGACGCTCGGCGCGTGGGCGGCGTTGTGGGACGCTGCGCTGCCGAGGCGGTGGCCGACGAGGTTGACCCCGGAGACCCCGGGATAGCCGAAGAGGGTGCACGCATGCCTGTACAGGTTGGTGAACTCGAGGTTGTAGTAGGTGCTGCCCGCTGTGCCGCTGCCTTGGGTGTCCAGCCAGATGACGAGCCCGGATGTCGTGCACCTGGGCGTGCTCGTCGCCACGGCTGCCCCCGTATGTCCCGCCGGGGAGGCAGTGGCGGCGAGCGCGGCCACCGGTGCCAGCGCGGCGACACAGGTCATCGCAACCGCGCCGATCAGTCGCCTGGACGAGGAAGCGGATAGGCGCATGGCGCCCCCCTTTGCTAGATGGCAAGGACCCTGATCGAGGAATCGTATCGCCTCCGCGCCGTGACGCAGATACGTCGGCACTCGTCCTTCACCCGTGTCGGCGAGGCCCACGTTCACGACCGCCATCGTCCGGTGCACGCTCCGAGCCGGTGTCCCCGCCGCTCCCGGCGGACCCGGTCCGACAGCGTCGTCGCGGTCACAGCCGCTTGGGTCGAATCCGATCTCAGTCGCGGCGTACAGTTCCCTCGTGACGGCGCCACGAGAACCCTCGAGGAGATACGAGGCATGATCGGGATCACGGCGCGACCCATCGAGACGCTCAGGCTCGCGGCCGGCATCCGGCCCGAGGGCGGGCACGTCGCGATCGCGGTGGGAATGGCGGCGCTCGCCATGCTGCTTGTCCTCATGGCAACGAGGCGTCGACCCGACCCAGGATCTGGAGGCGGAGGACCGGGTCCGGGACAGGATCCCCCACCGTGGCGACCTCACCCATCTGGAGACCCGGCCGTGCCCGAGGGCTTCCCGGTGGGCCACGACATGGCGCGCCAGCCTGCACTCGTCGGCGCGAGGCCGCACGGATCGCCGACCGGCGATCCGTGCGGATGGTGCAATGATCCTGCAGTGGGAGAAGCGGAACGCACTTCCGCCTCACGTACTCGGGAGCCCACTCGCCGAGGAGGCCCCTAGGCAGACGGCGCGAGGCGCTCCGGGACGAGAACAGTCCCTTAGACGAGAACAGTCCCTTACATGAAGCGCGCGGGGCGCACGGCGATCGATCTGGCCGCCGACCTGCGGAGTTTCTTGGTGCTCCAATGGCGCGTTCCGCTGTTCGCGGGGCGACGTGTGCCGCGCGAGGGTCCAAGCAGGTAGCGCCGATCGAAGATATATGTTACAGATTCGTTCGCTGGACGGGTCTGTTGACCACTCAGGGGGCTGGACGATGGAGCTGGGCGATCGCGGGGTTGTCACAGCGCACGTCCGAGAGGAGATTCTCGTCCCGGGCGGGCACGGAGCGGCCTTCGAGGTCCGGGCTGGAGATCTCTTTGAGATCGTCGACGTCGAGGGCGAGCAGGTCGCAGACTTCATCGCCTTTGCGGCGAGGAACCGGACCGAGTGGTTGTCCACCACCCACACGAGGTCGGCGACGCTGCGCCTCGATCTCAGGGTCGGCGATCGACTTCAGAGCAACTGGCGCAACCCGATGTTCGAGATCCTGCACGACGACATCGGCAAGCATGACGTGATCACCTCCATGTGCGATGCCCGGCGGTACAAGCTCGACTACGGCATCGAGGACCACCGCAGTTGCCGCACGAATTTCGCGGAGGCACTCGCGCCCTGGGGGATCTCCGAGTGGGAGATGCCCGACCCGTTCAACCTGTTCCAGAACGCGCCCATCCATCCCGACCGCTCGTTTGGCAACGAGGTCCCGACCGGCAAACCGGGGGACAGGATCGTGTTTCGAACCCTGATGGACGCCGTCGCGGCGGTCTCCGCGTGTCCGCAGGACCTGAACCCGTGCAACGGGTTCAATCCGACGCCCATCATGGTCCGCATTCTTGATGGAGACCGGGCGTGACCGGCATCCAGCGCATTCGCCTCGACGAGCGGCTTCCCGAGCCGATCAGCCACTACACGGACGCGGTGCGTGCCGGGGACTTCTTATTTGTCTCCGGGATGCTTCCCGTCGACACCGGCGGCGCCATCGTCGGCACGGACGACGTCACAAGGCAGGCGGACCAGGCGCTCTCGAACGTCGGTGCGGTGCTTGCGGCCGCGGGCGCGTCGTTCGCCGACGTCGTGAAGGTGACGCTGTACCTGCGGCGCATCGGGGATCGCGCGGCCATCAACGAGGTCCGCCGACGCTATTTCGGGGAGTCGCGGCCGGCGAGCACCCTGGTCGAGGTGAGCGCGCTCGCCCACCCGGACGCGCTGGTCGAGATCGAGGCGGTGGCAGTTGTCCCGGAGGGGTCCAGATGAGGCGCGGCTCATGGGCCCCGCCTGGCAAGGGGGGAGCGATGGGTCGGAATCGGTTGCACGTCTGGGTCGGTGTCGCGGTCATCGCGGCGCTGCTCAGCGCCTGCAGCAGCTCGGGCAGCGCGGGAGGAACCCACGGACCGCTCGTGGTCGGCGCCTTCAATCCCTTCTCCGGGCCCGATGCCTCTTTCGGTCCCGAGATGATGGGCGGCTGCATCCCGGCGGTGAACGCGATCAACAAGGCGGGAGGGGTGCTCGGGCACAAGCTCACCTGCCAGGAGGTCGACACACGCGGTGACCCCGCGGACGCGGTGCCTGCCGCCAACAAGATGATGGCGACCACCACCAACCTCGTCGGCGTGCTCGGCCCGAGCTCCGATGAGGCGCTCGCGACCGTTCCTCTGCTGAACCAGGGGAAGGTCCCGATGTTCGTGGACACCGGCCAGGCGGCGTTCGACCACTCGAGCTACCCGTACTTCTGGCGGATCACGCCCGCCGACGACGTGAAGGGGTATGCGTTGGCGCTGTGGGCCGAGCACTCGGGCTACACGAGGGCGGCCGCCGTGTTCGGCAACGACGTGGGCTCGCAATCCGACGTCCCGACGCTCGTGGCCGCGTTCACGAAGCTCGGCGGCACGATCGTGAGCAATCAGAAGATCGCGCTCGACCAGAGTTCGTATCGAACCGAGATCGAGCAGATGCTCGCCACCCATCCCCAGGTGATCTTCACCGAGATCGACCCGCAGACGGCCGCGACCTTCCTCACCGAGCTCCAGCAGCTGCACGGGCTCATCCCCATCATCGGGACGGAGGTCACGTTGCAGGCGCCGTGGCTGAAGGCGGTGACGGGCGCGATCGGCGCGCAGGCGATGGCCCGCTACTTCACGGGGATGCAGCCCTACGCGCCCCCGAGCGGGCCCGCGTGGCAGGCCTTCAACCAGGCGCTGCTCGCCTCCTCGCAGGTGCCGAATCCCTCGCAGTGGGCGAGTGACCCGTACTCGATGACCTACTACGACGGCATCGTCGCCATGGCCCTTGCGATGCTTGCGGCTCACAGCACCAACCCGGGGGTCTTCAACGCCGACATCATGAAGGTGACCGAGCCCGGTGCCGGCAAGACGGTGGTCTACTCCTTTGCCCAGGGCGAGCAGGCGCTGAAGGCCGGCAAGCAGATCCAGTACGTGGGGGCCGGAGGGCCGATCGTGTTCAACCGCTGGCACAACTCGACGGGCGCGTTCGAGGCGGCGCACTACGTCGCGGGCAAGGTCGTGCTCATCGGGTCGGTGTCCGCGGCTGCGATCGCGGCGCTCAACAGGTGAGCGGGGTGCCACACCGGTTCCGGTCGGCGGCAGACTGAGGAGGCGCGGGGTCGCATGCACACGATCGTGCCGGCCTTCGGGTTCGGGCTCATCACCGCCTCGATCCTCGCCGTGGCCGCGGTGGGCTTCACCCTGCAGTTCGGTGTGACCAACGTCTTGAACCTCGCCTACGGCGACATCATGACCGGCTCGGCGTTCGTCGCCTACCTCGTCACACGAGCCGGGCTCAACGTGTGGGTCGCCCTGGTCGCAGGCGCGGCGTTCGGGGCGGCGTTCTCGGTGGGCTTGAACCGGGGCCTGTACACACCCTTCATCCGGCACGGCACCAAGCTCTTCGGGATGATCATCGTCACGATCTCGGCGAGCCTCATCGTCCAGAACGGGCTGCAGGCGATCTTTGGTGCCACCTTCTTCAGCCTGCGGATGTCCCAGGGGCGGTCGTTCCACGTGGCGGGCATGGTCTTCACCGGGGCACAGATCGGCATCATGGGCATCGCCGCGGGCTCCATGCTCTTCGTGCACCTGCTCCTTTCCTATACCAAGCTCGGCAAGGCCATGCGCGCGACGGCGAACGATCCCGACCTCGCCAGGAGTTGCGGCATCGCGGCCGATCGAGTCATCGACGTCGCATGGCTCGTCTCCGGGGCGCTGTGCGGGGTCGCTGGGGTGGCGCTCGTCATGAACGTCACGAGCTTCACGTCAACGACCGGAGGGGGGTTCCTCATCCCCATCGTGGCGGCCGCCGTGCTGGGCGGAGTGGGCCAGCCCTATGGGGCGATGCTCGGCGCCCTTGTCATCGGGGTCGCGAGCGAGGTCGCCGCGGCGCTCATCAGCCCTGACTACAAGGAGGTCGTCGCGTTCGTGATCTTGATCGTCGTGCTGCTGGTGCGACCGCAGGGGATCCTCTCGGAGGTCGCGACCCAAAAGGAAGTGGTCGCGTGAACCTCGCCTGGCAGTTCTACATCTCGACGCTGCTCGTCTACCTGGGCGTCGACGTGATGGCGTGCTGGGGGCTGAACCTGCAGTTCGGGGTGGCGGGGCTCGTGAACTTCGCCTTCATCGTCTTCCAGGCGGCCGGCGCCTACACGGCCGCCGTGCTGACGCTCGGCCCGTCGAGCGCCAACGGAGGATTCCAGCAGTACCTCGGAGGAGCTCACTGGCCGTTCCCGCTCCCGATCCTCGCGGCGGGAGCGGTCGGTGGGCTCCTCTCGCTCGTGGCGGGGCTCGTCGCGCTGCGCCGACTCCGGGCCGACTACCAGGCCATGGTGATGCTCGTCGTGTCGCTCATCGCGACGAGCGTGGCGACCAACCAGGTCGGGCTCGTCAACGGCCCGAACGGGCTCTCGATCGTCCCCAAGCCGCTTGCCTCCCTCCTGAACCTCTCGGTGATCGGCTACCAGTGGTTCTTCGTCGGGCTCACCGCCGTGGCGTGCCTGCTCGTGTACTTCGTCGTTCACCGGATCACCGGCTCGCCGCTCGGGCGGACCCTGCGGGCCATCCGGGACAACGAGGCTGCCGCCGCCGCGCTCGGCAAGGACGTCATGCGCCTGCGGCTGACCGCCTTCGTGGTCGGGGGCGTGATCGCCGGGGTCAGCGGCGCGCTGCTCGTCGAGTTCATCTCCGCCTGGTCGCCCGGGAGCTGGCTGTTCCCGGAGACCTTCGTCTACTTCGCCGCCGTGATCGTCGGCGGCTCGGGCAACAACTTCGGCGCCCTGCTCGGCGCAGCGCTCGTCCCGATCGCGTTTCTCGAGGCCACGCGGTTCATCCCGCAGTTTGGCTATCCGGGCCTCGTCGACGCCCTGCAGTGGGTCGCGGTGGGGGCCATGACCCTGGTGTTCCTCTGGTTCTGGCCTCGTGGGG
Source organism: Chloroflexota bacterium (assembly GCA_021785115.1). Next base: position 14,649 of record JAJYGO010000249.1, read on the forward strand.
TGGTCCCGGAGCGCCGCAGGCGATTCCCACGGCCGGGTGAGGAGCCTGCGGCGCGCACCCCGCTCGCGCGAGCGCTCTCGAGGGTCACACGGTGAGCGAGCGGTCGCGGGCGACAGGAGACCTCCTCGCCGTCTCCGAGCTTCATCGCGAGTTCGGGGGCGTGAAGGCGGTGAACGGAGCCTCCTTCGGGATCGGGGCCGGACGCATCACCGGGCTCATCGGACCCAACGGGGCCGGGAAGTCCACCGCGCTTGCCATGATCGCGGGGGCGCTTGCCCCCTCGTCTGGGTCCATCCGCTTCAAGGGCACGGAGATTGCGGGGCTTCCCTCCTACAAGGTCGCCCGGCTCGGCGTCACGCGAACCTTCCAGATCTCAAGCGAGTTCGCCCGGCTCACGGTTCTCGAGAACCTGCTCGTCGCGGCGCCGGGGCAACGCGGAGAGTCCCTGAAGGGGGCGCTGCTCGGCAAGCGCGCCTGGCGGACCCAGGAGCGGGCGCTCCTTGATCGGGCCCGCGGCCTCCTTGATCGCTTCGACATGACCGCCAAGGAGGACGAGTACGCCGGGAATCTCAGCGGGGGACAGAAGCGGCTGCTCGAGATCATGCGGGGGCTCATGGCCGAGCCCACGCTGCTGCTGCTCGACGAGCCGATGGCGGGCGTGAACCCGTCGCTCGCGCGACGCATCGAGCGCCACCTCCTCGAGCTTCGCGACGACGGCTTGACCATGCTCATGGTCGAGCACGAGCTCGGTGTCGTCGAGCGCCTGTGTGACCCCGTCGTCGTGATGGCGCAGGGGAGGGTCATCTCCGAGGGCACGATGGGTGAGATCCGCTCCAAGCAGGAGGTGCTCGATGCCTACCTCGTCGGCTGAGCGCGCGCGTCCTCCTGCCCACCTTGCGATCGAGGATCTCGCCGCCGGCTACGGGGCGGCCCCGATCGTGTCCGGCGTCAGCCTCGGGGTCGGGCTCGGTGAGATCGTCTCGGTGATCGGTCCGAACGGGGCCGGCAAGAGCACCCTGCTCAAGGCCGTGATGGGACGGCTCCGCGTGACCGAGGGGCGCGTGCTGCTCGGTGGCCGGGATGTCACCAACCTGCGGGGAAACGAGCTCGCGCGTCGTGGCGTCGGCTACGTCCCGCAGGTCCGGGACGTCTTCGACACGCTCACCGTGCAGGAGAACCTCGAGATGGGCGGATACCTGCTCCAGAGGGCGCGGGTCCGCCCACGCCTGGACGACGTGCTCGCGGTCTTCCCCGCGCTGGCGACGATGCGCGACCGGGTCGCGGGCAAGCTGAGTGGCGGCGAGCGAAAGATGCTCGCGTTCGGCCGGGTGCTGATGACCGATCCGAGCGTGCTGGTCCTTGACGAGCCCACCTCGAACCTGTCTCCGGAGCTGTCCAGGGTCGTGCTTCGTGAGCACGTGCGACGGCTTGCCGATGCCGGGGCGGCCGTGCTGCTCGTCGAGCAAAAGGCGCTCGAGGCGCTCGAGGTGTCGGACTGGGGATACGTGCTCGTCGCGGGGACGCCCCAGATGCGAGGGCGCGCGTCGGACCTGCTCGCGCGGCCCGACATCAGAGAGGTGTTCCTCGGGCGAGCCCCCGCCGACGCCCTCGAGGCGCGCTCGGGCGGGATCGATGCGGGGACCGTGTGAACCTCGACGAGGCTCGCAGGCGTGTGGAACGAGCCACGCACCTCAACGCCTTCATCGCGCTCACCGCCGAGCGGGGGCCCGGGCCGGCCATCGCCGTCAAGGACCTCATCGACGTTCGGGGCGTGCCGACCACGGGGGGCGGCGCGATCCTCCCCCGCGCCCCGGCCGCCGACGACGCCCCGCTCATTCGGCGTATCCGAGCGGCGGGCTGCCGGGTCCTCGGCAAGACCAACCTGTACGAGTGGGCCTACGGCGTGAGCAGCTGCAATCCGCACTTTGGAGATGTCTCCAACCCGCGTGACCCCGCAAGGAGCGCGGGAGGCTCATCGAGCGGATCGGCCGCGGCGGTTGCGGCCGGCTTGTGCGACTGGGCCATCGGCACCGACACCGCCGGATCGGTCCGCGTGCCGGCCTCCCTGTGCGGCGTCGTCGGCTTCAAACCAAGCCATGGGGCCATCCCTACTGACGGCGTGATCCCGCTCTCACGATCCCTTGACACCGTCGGCGCGCTGGCACCCACCGTTCGGGTGGCGACCGAGGCGGTCGCACTGATGTCCGGGGGCCTCGCCTCTGCCCTTGATGACATCCCGGACGTGCAGGAACTCCGGCTGGTGAGCCCTGGCGGGTGGGTGGCCGACCTCGATGAGGAGACCGCGCGGGTGTGGGGCGAGATCGGGGATCGGCTGCCGCGCGTCCCCCTTCCCGATCGAGCCCAGATGGCCGAGGCAGCCGTGACGATCCAGGCGGCGGAGGCGAGTGCGTTTCATCGAGACTGGGTGCGGCGATGGCCCGATCGCTACAGCGCCGAGGTCCTCGCCAAGCTTGAGGCGGGGCTGGACGTTCGGGCGGTCGACTACCTGCGCGCATTGGAGGAGCGAGTCCGCCTTCGCGGACTACTCGAAGAGGCGCTCGAGGGACGTGACGCTCTGGTCCTTCCGGCGACCGCAGTCATCGCGCCCCCGATCGATGCCCCCGAGGCGCGGGAGGCGCTCCTGCGATTCACGCGTCCCTTCAGCCTCACGGGACACCCGTGCATCGTGATCCCGGCGCCGACGGCCGGGCTCCCGGTCGGCATCCAACTGGTCGGTGGGCTTGGGGCGGAGGCGGGGCTCGCCGTCGTCGCGATGGCACTCGAGCGGTCCTGGGACGCGACCCGAGGCGACGTGACGTCGGACTCGGCGGGGCCATCGATCCCGACCCCCGGTTCCGGCCGAGATCGGACGTGAGGCGAGCGGACATGCGAAGCGAGCGACGCTACATCAGCAAGAGCGACCTGGTCGCCGACGCGCTCCGGGACATGATCATGGGTGGCGAGCTCCCGCCCGGCGGGTTCCTTCGACAGCGTGAGCTCGCGGAGCAGTTCGGGGTGAGCGCCACCCCGGTTCGGGAGGCGCTGCGACGCCTGGAGTCCGAGGGACTCATCGTGTTCGACACGCACCGCGGGGTGACGGTGGCCGACCCCGGCATCGAGGAGATCGAGGAGGACTATCGCATCCTGTCCGCCCTGGAGGCGCTTGCCGGTCGGCTGGCCGTCGACAAGATCACCGCCGAGGACCTCGAGGAGATCGATTCCCTTCACGGACAGCTCGCCCGGCCCGACCTTCCCGAGGAGCGGCGCAAGGAGCTGAACCGGCAGTTCCATTTCCGCATCTACGAGTGCGCGCACTCGCCGACGCTGCTGCTGCTCATGCGACTGCTGTGGCGATCCTTCCCCAATGGCCCTCAGGCCGGGCGCCCCTTCGAGGAGTCGGTCAGACAGCACACCCGGCTGATCGAGGCGTTGCGGGACCGGGATCCGGAGGAGGTCGTCGCAGTCATCGAGGATCACGCCCTCGGCAGCATCGAGTACCTGCGCCGTAATCCGCGAGTCCAGTCCCCTGCGGGCGAGCGTCGCTCGAGCGGACGACGCAGGTTCGATGGCGAGCTCTGAGGCCTGTCTCGGGCCGGGCGGTGGTCCGCCCCCGCCGCGACCGGAGCTGGCGGCGCTCGAGCCCTACGTTCCTGGCCGGCCCGCCGCCAGCGAGGACGGAAGCCTTGCATCCAACGAGTCCCCATTCGGGGTCTCGCCCTCGGTCGAGCGTGCGATCTCGGAGGCCATCCGGCACCTGCATCGCTACCCGGATCCGCTTGCAAGGAGGCTGCGGCTCGCCCTGGCCGCCGAGCACGGCGTCGAGCCCGACGCCATCGTGGTCGGAAACGGTTCCGACGAGCTCATCTACCTGTTGGTGCTCGCCTATGCGACCGGCGGCTCGGTGGTGTGCGCGGATCCCGCCTATCGCTTGGACGACATCGTGCCGAGGATCATGGGCGCGTCGGTGACGAAGGTTCCCCTGCGATCGTGGGTCC
>JAJYGO010000199.1 GCA_021785115.1 Chloroflexota bacterium
TCGCCATGACGCCGCCTGGAGGCCAGGGTCGCATCGTCCACCTCACTGCCGACGTCGTAGTGCGCGGCTCGACGGCCGTGTTCGTCCAGCCAAGCGGGGCCGACGGAGCAGGCTGCTCCGTCGCCTGCGTCCCGCCCCTCCGCAGCCTCTCATCTCAGAGTCGATCAAGGTGCACCAGCACCCGCTCGATCGACAGCAGCAGGCTGACCCGCTCTCCCTGCTGGCCGGAGAAGTCCTTGTCATCTCGGTAGTACGCGCACAGCTGTTTGATGTCGGCAAGATCGGGGTCCGGGTACATCGCGACGCGACCCTCAAGGGTCACGTAGACGTACCCGTCCTCGAAGCACAGGCTCGCTCGAGGATCGCGCCGCAAGTTCGCGGCCTTCTGCCGGTCCTGCCGCGTGTTCATGAGCACCCGATCGTCATCGAGGAGCATGGCCCAGATGACGGAAAGACTTGGCATCCCAGTTGGACCGATCGTCGCCAGCACCGGATAGCGCGGCCTGCGCCTCAGCCAAGCGCGTAGCTGGGGCGTCAGTGACCTAGGCACAGATGCTGCGGATGACCCGTGGTGATCCGGATCAGCCTGTCGCCAACTCGCCGCGAGCGTCAGCCGCGAGCTATATCGCGCCCTGCATGTGCAGCCGGGTCACGGTAGATAGGCCCGCGCTCGATGACCGGTTCGAGAAGGTCCAGCCAGTCGGGTGGCCACGTGGTGTCAACTTCGAGACCAACCTGACCTGGATATCCCACGCGCGCGCGCACGTCAGGGTTCATGAAGTACGCGTTCGGGATGATCTCAGCCAGCACTCCGAACGCCGCTGGGTCATGCGTCTGAAGGTCTGCAACAGCTTCACGGGGATCGCTTCCCTCAAGCCGCCGCATGAGCGCGAGCAAGGGTTCGGCCAGGTCCGGCCGAGACTCGAGCACCGCGTCGAGCCACCTGCCCGCCGCCCCGGCTTGGCTCGCCGACGGCATGCCGTCGGCGGCCGGGATCAGCGCATCGGCCAATCCAGCGAACGTTGCCCTTGCTCGATCGTCGATGGCCATCTTCTGTCCGCTCATCGTGCCACCGCCTGGTTCCGACGCCCGGCGATCAAGTGCTCCGAGGCCCGCAGCGCCACCGCCGCGATGGTTGCTGTCGGATTCATGCCGGTTGATGTGGGGAAGACACTGCCGTCGATAATGTAAAGGTTCGGGTGATCGTAAGATTGTCCAAAGCTGTCCACGACGGCGGTGCGGGGGTCATCCCCCATCTTTGCAGTGCCCAGCGTGTGCCAGCCGGTCTCTCGAATAAACGGGGCGACGATGACTTCGTACGCCCCGGCAGTCCGCAGCGATTCCGCGGCACGAGCTTGGTGGAAGGCGACGAGCCGCTCCGAGTTCTCGTCCGCTCGGTAGAGTATCTTCGCGGCTGGCACCCCGGCGGCATCCTTCAATTCTGGGTGCAGTTCGACCCGATTCCGCTCGTCCGGCAGATCCTCGGCGATAATCCCCCACATCGCAGAACGGCCAAGCCGCTTGCGGATGTTTTCGTGGAAGTTCTCTCCCCAGATCGGGTTGTCGCCAAACGGATACGTCCGCGTCATCGAGACCGGGCCGCCGCTCGGTTGCAGGCCCCACTTCGCACCCCGGACAAACCCGCGCCGCGTGTCTGTTTCGTAGAACTCCAGCGAGTGGATTGACTGTCCCCAGGGTCCCTCCCAACTCCGGAGGTCCTGGTCGAATAGCCCGACGACGGTGCTGAACGGGTGCATCATTAGCCGCTTGCCGACCAGGCCGGACGAGTTCGCCAATCCTTCGGGGTACCGATCGGTCGCTGAAGCCAGTAGCAGGCGCGGCGTGCCGATGCCGTTCGCGGCCATTATGGTGACATCTGCCGTTTGGATGAACTCGTGGCCGTCGGCGTCCACGAACTCGGCCCCGCGAATCCGGCCGTCGCTCTCCGCGAGGAGACGACGCACCCGTGAGCGCGTGCGCAGCTCAACCCCGTGCTTCAGCGCATCCGGCCAGTGGGTCAGGTCGAACGATGCCTTGGCCTTCTCGCTGCAGCCCCAAAGGCAAGTTCCGCGACGCGCGCATGCCTTGAGATGAGCCGTGGCGCGCGTGGCGATCGCATTCGGGCCGGGCCACCAGTGCCAGCCGAGCTGGTTGTGCGCCCGCGCCACGAGTCTGCCGGCGACGCCGAGTGGTGAGGGGTGATTGGGCCACCCTGGTCCGGGGGGGAACGCCGTGTCGCCGTCCAGACCGGAGATGCCCATGTCAACCTCCACCCGCTCGTAGTACGGGCGTAGGTCCTCATACGTGAGCGGCCAGTCGTCCCCCACGCCGTCGAGAGTCCGCACGCGGAAGTCGGAGGGCATGCTGCGCTGCCAATGCGCCGCGTACATAACCGTGCCACCACCAACGCCGTTGAACATGAGCGCCGTGATGTCCGACTGGGATTCGTCGATGGGGTAGTCACCCGGCCACTTACGTGTGATGGGATTCCAGTTCCAGTCGCGCCCCTGCGTGAGTTCATAGTCCGGCTTGTCGGCTCGGGCCAGCTCGTAGTCGGGCCAGTCGCCCTGCTCGAGACAGACAACCCGGAACCCCGCCTCGCCCAAGGTCTTGGCCGCGACTGATCCGGATGCGCCGGCGCCGATGATCAGGACGTCTGCATGCCGCGGCGGCGTTGCCACTGCGGCATGCTGTGCTTCGGCCATCCTGTCTCCTCGTCCGTATCGTTATTCCTCTTCCGACGCCCTGACCATCCTCGAGTGCGTCGATGCATTGCCGCCGGGACTTCGGCCGCGAACGCTCTGCCAGCAGGTGGCGCAAGCGTTCGCGCTAGTACGGGTATTGGACCGGCGTCCGCTGGATGCTGATCCAGCGCCGCTCCGTAAACTCTTCGAGATTCGCGTCGCCGCCCGAGCGACCTCCCATTCCAGACATGCCGACGCCCCCGAATGGCACATGCGCCTCATCGAGGGGTGTCGCGTCGTTGACGTGCACCATCCCAGAGCGCACCTTCTCGGCGAACGCGAAACCGCGGGCGATGTCTCCCGTGTAGACCGCGTTCACCAAGCCGTAGGGAGTCGCATTCGTAAGCTCCAGCGCCTCCTCCTCGGTGTCCACGACAGTGACTGGCGCGACGGGCCCAAAGATCTCCTCTGTGTAAGCCGGCATGTCAGGGGTGACATGGTGCAGGACCGTGGGTCGGTAGAACAATCCATCGTAGGTGCCGCCCTCGACGAGGGTAGCGCCCGCCGCTATGGACGCCTGCACGAGACCGTGCGCATGGTCGCGCTGTGTCTCGCTGATCATGGGCCCAAGGCCCACGGTGTCGGTCGACGGATCGCCGACGACGATCGCGTGCGCGCGCCTCGCTAGCGCGTCCACGTATCGGTCGGCGATGGAGCGCATCACAATCTGGCGACTAGCCGTAATGCAGGTCTGCCCCTGGTAGTGCCAGCTCGACCAGGCGCCGATCATGCTCGCTGTCTCCACGTCGGCATCGTCAAGAACGACCAACGCGTTGTTTCCCCCCAGCTCGAGGCTGACCTTCTTGAGGCTGTGTGCCGCGATCTCGGCCATCCGAACCCCGACCTCGGTTGAGCCCGTCAGGTGGATCATGTTGACATCCGGGTGAGACGCCAGCGGCTCTCCGACCTCGGGGCCCGAGCCGGTTATGACATTGATGATGCCGGCCGGTGCACCGGCTGCCTCGAACAACTCGCCAAAGAGCTGACCACCGCAGATGGGCGTCAGCGAGGCCGGCTTCAGAACGACCGTGTTGCCGAGGGCAAGCGCAGGCGCAACGGCACGGAACCCCAGGATGAACGGAAAGTTCCACGGCGTGATCACTGCCACGACGCCTACGGGGATCCGCTGGACGATGTTGAGCTTGCCCGTGTTCGCCGATGGG
>JAJYGO010000043.1 GCA_021785115.1 Chloroflexota bacterium
CTTCTTCCTGGCGGCAGACACGGCAACACCCCACGGTTCGGTATATCGCGTCTCCGATCCCTGGGCGCGGACGCTGATCCGGGAGATCTCCGGGCGCGGCCACCGCATCGGTCTGCACGGCAGCTACGGCAGTCACGTGAGTGCGGTGCAACTCGGCCAAGAGTGGGCCGAACTGGAGCGGGCCTGTGCGGGCGCGGAGGGTAGTCTGCGCCGCACGGTCCGGCAGCATTTCCTTCGCTGGGAGCCGGGCACGACCTGGAGCGCGCAGGCGGGGGCGGGGCTCGAGCAGGACGAGACACTCGCCTACGCGGACACCGTCGGCTTCCGCGCGGGCACCGCGCGCAGCTTCCCTGCGTACGACATCCGATCGGATCGCGCCCTCGCTCTGCACGTGCAGCCCCTCCTTGTCATGGACGGCGCGCTCGCCCCCCTGGCGCAACTCGACGACCTGGCGGCCGCCCGGGTGATGGAACTGCAGGCACGGACGAAGATGTACGGTGGGACTTTTTCGCTGCTATGGCACAACAGCTCGATCGAAACACAGGACGCCCGCCGCCGATACGCCGCACTCATCAGGGCGCTATCAGGCTGACCACCGGACCACTGGTCCGGGGCGGGAGCTCCCGCCCTTACATCTCAGCTCGGATCAACGCCACGTCCTCGGCCGACGTCGTGCCGGCGTCGCCGGCATGGGCCCGGAAATGCGCGATTGCCCGCCAGGAGATGAATCCGTACAGGAGGTACATGCAGCAGCCACCAAGGCTGACGGCCGCAACCGCGCCTATCGCGGGCAGGCCGATCGCGCGCGCCAGGAGCCCACTGCCCGCGAAGAACACGATCCGCAGGACCTCGCGCGTCAACTGCAGGCCCTGGCGCTCGACCACGTAGAGGATATCGCCCGTCGCGGTAAGCACGAATGTCGCGTAGAACATCGGGCCCAGAACCGCAACAAACACGCCGGCCTGGCTCCATCGCTCGCCGAGCACCGGCCCCGCAAGAAACGGCGTCATCGCGGCGATCGCCAGGGCGGGCAGCACCGCGAGACGCGCGAGCGACCATGTCGTTCGCGCGAAGAGGCGCGGCAGCTCCTCCGGATGGTCACGCGCCATGCGGGCGCTGTCGGCGATATACACCTGGCCCACGGCGCCGGCCACTACGGTCACGGGCAGATAGAGGACGCGCTCCGCGAGCGCGTACTGGCCCCCGACGCCCGTCCCGTAGAAGATCAGCAGCACGAGGAACGGGGCTCGCAAGGCCAGCGCCGCGAGCAACGACGACCAGCTGGCGAAGATCGGAAAACGCCGGTAGCGGCGTGCCATGGCACCAGCACCCCGCAGGCTCACCTGCCGGAAGGCGGCGGAACTCATGCGCCACGCCGCGCGCGCGAGCGTGGCGGCCCCGGCCACGCTGCCGGTGAGGGCGCCGAGCACAAGGCCGGGCGCCCCCCAGCCGAGGGCTCCGAGCCCGATCTGGGTCGTGACGAGGCCGCCGCTCGAGACGAACCGGTTGATGCCGATCTCCGGGAACGCCTTCGTGCGCACCGCCCAGTTGGTGAGAATCGAGACGATCCCCGAGCCGAACTGCGCGAGCACGAGGAACATCATGTAGGGAGCCAGCACCGCAGCTCCGAGAACGCCGAGTACGGCAGGCCCGACCGTGGCGAAGGCGAGTCCGACGAGCAATGTCGTCGCCAGGTTCACGAGCAGCGAGAGAACGAACAGGTTCGCCGCTGCCACCTCATCGCCCGGCAGTGGGATGGCGAACTCGTAGCGCAGGCAGGCCACCGACGACAGGACCAGGATCGACGTCGCGGCTGCGTACACCCCGTAGTCCGAGGGCGCGTACAGACGGGTCAGGATCGGTGTGGTCGCGACCACGATGATCTGCGCGGCACCGGCGCCCGCCACGATGGTCATGGCACCACGCGCGAACGCACCGCCGAGGCCCATGGCACGCAAGATGGCCCGGGCGCTGGTCATCTGCCCGTCCGCTGTGCCGCCACGGCGCCGGGGCTCGCGGGGTCGCCGGGTGAGCATTCGCTGGCGGACCCGCGGCTCATGCGGGCACCACGGCGTGAGCCCGATACCAGGCGACGGTACGGGCGACTCCCTCGCGGAACGGCACGGCGACGCGGAACCCCAGGGCTCGCCGGGCAAGCCCGATATCCGCCTGGGAAGCCTGGATGTCCCCGGGCCTCGCAGGCCCGATCAGCGGTTCGGCGTTCCGGCCCGCCGCCACGCACGTTGCCTCCAGCACGTCTCGCAAGCTCTGCCGTATCCCCGAACCCACGTTGACGGTCAGGCCGGATGGCACAGAAGGCAGGCACGCCGCGAGAGTCGCGTCGACGACGTCGTCCACGTACAGGTAATCGCGCGTGATGCCCGGGTCCCCGTTGATGACCGGGCGGGACCCGCCGAGCACTGCCGCAACAAAGCGGGGCACCACCGCCGAGTATTCCGACGTCGGGTCCTGGCCGGGGCCGAACACGTTGAAGTAGCGGAGCGCCACAGTGTCGACGCCCTGCTCCCGACCCAGCATGTGCAGGTAATGCTCTGCCGCCAGCTTGCTCGTCGCGTACGGCGACATCGGCATGGCGGGCAGGTCCTCGCGGCACGGCAGCCGGGAAGACGCGCCATACACGGCCGACGAGCTCGCGAGGACGACACGTCGCAGATGGTGGCGCGCCGCCGCCAGCACGACCTCGATCGTTCCGCCAGCGTTGACCTCGTCGACCTCCCTCGGGCGCTCGAAGGACTGGGCGACCGACGCGATCGCCGCCAGGTGCACGACCGAGTCGCAACCCGCGACGGCGCGGTCCAGGGCCGTGTCATCGAGCACGGAGCCTGTCACGACCTCGATGGACGCCGGCAGGCCGTCCAGGCGGGCGAGAGATCCGGTCGAGAAGTCATCGAGGATGCGGACGTCGACCTTCCGCGACGCGAGGCGTGCCACCACATGGTGGCCGATGAAGCCGGCCCCCCCGGTGACCAGTATCTTCACGTCCCTCCTCCAGCCGACCGCTCAGCCGGGCTCGCCGGCTGGTGGCCGTGTGGGACGCCCGTTTCCCCTTGTTGCTCCGCGGATTGCGCACACGGTCAGCCCGCCGCAGTCCCTCCACCTCGGGGCGTGCCCGGAGGCGACGACCAGGGAGGAGACACCGGGTCGCCACCGACGACCCGTGTGCGCAGGTCTGCGAGCCGCGAACGCAGCCCGGCCGGGATATCGCGGATGGCCGGGGACTGCGGTTTTCCCTGAGCCGACGCGCCGGGGCTGCCGTCCGGGGGGAAGTAGTCGCCGTAGTAGCTCGCGTAGGAGGACCGGAACGTGTCCGGCAGGCCGTTCAGGACAGCGCCAAGCACCCGGGCCCCGGCACGCGCAAGGTCGTCACGGCCCTGCCGGACGCTACCGCGATGACTACGTCGCGCATGAATCACCATGAGCGTGCCGTCGGCGATCGAACTCAGGATCGCGGCATCGGCCACGGCCTCGAGCGGTGGGCTATCGAAGATGAGAAGGTCGCAGGCATCCCGCAGCCGCTCCGCGATCATCCGCATGCGCTGCGATCCGAGCAGCTCGGCAGGGTTCGGCGGGAGCGCGCCCGTCGGCACGACCCCGAGCCGCTCCTCCTCGGTCGCGTGGATGATCTGCTCGGGCACGACCTCGTCGCTCTTCAGTGCGGATGTCAGACCAAGGCCATCGTTGGGTACCCCGAACACCTGGTTGACGCCCGGCTTGCGCAGGTCGGCATCCACCAAGACCACGCGCCTGCCGGCCTGGGCAAAGACGATGGCGAGGTTGGCCGCAGTGATGGTCTTCCCTTCCCCGGGCGCGGCGCTGGTCACGAGCAACGTCCTGACGGGGGCATCCACCGCCGCAAACTCGATGTTGGACCG
>JAJYGO010000477.1 GCA_021785115.1 Chloroflexota bacterium
CTGCGAGGTCGAGATCCGGCCCCGCCCACTCCGCTTGGACGCGTAGCAGGCGCGATCCGCGGCCAGCAGCACCGAATCCTGGTCGGCACCGTCATCCGGGAACGTCGCGATGCCGATCGAGCAGCTCACGCCCCGGCTTCCGTCGGCGTTGCCGGCGGCCTCGATCCCCATTCGCACCTTCTCGGCGACCGCGTGCGCTCCCCGCCCGTCGGTGCCCGGCAGGATCAGCGCGAACTCGTCGCCGCCGTAGCGGAAGACCGCGTCGGTCTCCCGGATGGAGCCTCGCAGTCGTCCGGCGATCCGGCGCAGCAAGCCGTCACCGGCCTGGTGCCCACGCGCGTCGTTGACGGCCTTGAAGTCGTCGAGATCGACCATCAGGAGGCTAAACGCTTCCCCGTGCGCGACCGCCTGGGCCAGGTGGCGGTCGAAGGTGCCCTTGTTGTGGAGAGTGGTGAGCGCGTCCGTCTCCGCGCGGACCTCGACGGCGCGGTGCTCCTCGGCGTTCTGCAGCGCGATCGAGACCTGGGCGGCGAAGAGCTTCACCAGCTCGAACTCGTCCTCGCTGAACCGGTCGACGGCGCCCCGGCGCTCCAGGACCAGCACGCCGGTGGGACCGGCCCGGCCACGCAGGGGGACGGCGATCACGCTGCGCTCCGACGGCTCCGTCCCCTCCGCTGCCGGCACACGGGGGTCGCTCCGTGCGTCGCGGACCAGCTGGGGTTCGTCGTGCCGCATCACCCAGGCGGCCAGCCCGCGGTCGCCCGACAGCGCCTCGGGATCCCGGCTGTCGGCGCTCACGCCCGCCGCGACCAGGGTCCGAAGGTTCCCGGTGCCCGCATCGAGCTCGGCGATCGCCAGGCTGTCGTGCCGGACCAGCGCGGCGAGGCCCTCGGCGATCTGGTCCAGCACCCGCCGGGGATCGAGCGTGGTCAGGATCGACTCGGTGATCTGGAGCAGGACCTGCTGGCTCCGCAGCTGGTGCGCCAGCGCCGCGGACTGCTCGCGCAGACGCTCGGTCGCGTCGGCGCTGGCCATGGCGTGCGCCGCGAAGCTCGCGTAGATCTCGAGGAGGCGCAGGTCGTCCTGGCTGAACTGGCGCAGCCCGAGCTTGGCGAGGACCAGGACACCGAGCACCTCGTCCTCGTAGACCATGGGGGCGACCAGCATCGACTCCTCCAGGTCGGCGTCCGTCCCCGGGATCGTCAGGACCCGTGGGTCGTGCGCGGCATCGTCGACGCGCTGTGCCGTGGCATGCTGTGCCACCCACCCGGTGATGCCCTGGCCGACGCGCACCCGCAGCTGATCCGGCGTCTCGTCCACGTACTCGCCGACCTGCCCGCGCATGGCCACGGCCACCAGGTCGCCGTTGGGCAGCAGCCGGTAGACGCGCACGTTGTGGTAGTCGATGAGCTCGCGGAGCTCGGTCGCGATCGCGATCCCGATCTCCCGGACGGTGTTGAGGCGGCTCAGCCGCACGCCCAGCTGCTGGATGGAGCGCAGCTGCGCGGCCCAGCGGGCCATCTGCGCGTACTGGTCGCGCAGCCGCTCGGTCGCGTCCACGTTGGCCATCGCCTGGGCCGCGAGGCTGGCGTAGATCTCCAGCAGCCGCAGGTCGTCCTCCGTGAACTGGCGCAGGCCAAGCTTGGAGAGGACCAGGACGCCGAGCACCTCGTCGTCGAGGATCATCGGCGCCAGGAGCATCGACTCGTCCAGGCCGGGCTCCGTCCCCGGGATCGTCTCCGCGCGCGGATCGCTGGCTGCATCGTGGACGAGCAGCGCCTGGCGGTGCTCGGCGACCCACCCGGTGAGCCCGTGGCCGATCGTCGTGCCCAGCTGCTCGGTGGTCTCGTCGACATACTCGCCGACGCGTCCGCGCATGGAGACGGGCACCAGGTGCACCCGGTCGGCCAGCCGGTACACCCGCACGTTGTGGTAGTCGATCAACTCCTGGAGCTCGGTCGCGATCGCCGCGCCGACCTCCCGGATGGTCCCGAGCCGGCTCAGACGCACGCCCAGCTGCTGGATCGACCGGAGCTGGGCTGCCCAGGTGGCCATGCGCGCGTAGTCGCGGGCGATGCGGATCGGACCGCCGGCGCGCAGGCCCACGAGGCGCAGTGTCTCCAGCTCGTCCGCGCTGTAGGTCCGCGGGCGGTCGTGGTAGATGGCGAGCGAACCGAGCACCTCGCCATCCGCCGCGAGCGGCGTGATGACGACCGATTCGAACCCCTCGGACCGCGCCAGCTGTCGCTGCTCGTCGTCGTGCGACTCGCCGAGGCCCCAGCGCGGCACTGCCAGCACCCGGCCGGCATCGATCGCGGTCCGGGTCGGCGAGGAGAGCGCCCTGGCTTCGACTGCCGCCAGGTATCGCCTCGAGAGCCCGCGTGTGACATGGGCCACCACGCCGCCGTCCGGCTCGCGCAGGAAGACCGCACCGCGGTCCGCGTGGAAGTGCGCCATGACCCTGTCGACCAGGGCGCGCCCGATGACCTCCAGGTCCAGGGTCGCGCCGATGCCCGCCACCAGGTCGTCCGCCGAGGTGGTCCGGGGATCCGTGACCGGGGCGCGCCCGTCCACGCCGGTGCGCCACGGCGCGGCGCCGTGCCGCGCACCCCATCCTGGGCCGGCGGCCGGGGTAGCGGCATCGTCGTCGAGGAACGCCTCCAGCGCGGAGACGCGGTATCGCCGGTCTCCGCGCTCGTTGATCCGCACGAAGGGGAGCCGGCCCTGCTCGCTCCAGGCACGCACCGTGTTGGGGTGCACGCCCAGGAGGCGGGCGGCACCGGCGACGGAGACGGTCCCCGGGGTTCCGTTCCTCTCCATGACCCTCTACCAGCCAGATCCGGCCGAACGACCTGCCAGAGCCTACCGGCGCCTCACAGCGCCTCACAGTGGTTCGGAGGTACCGGGACGCGTCTCCCGATCGTCCCCTGCCGGGTCCGGGACTCCGGAACGCGTACGTCCCGGAGCCGCCGATCGCGGAGCGACCGGCCGGGGCCGTCAGCGGCGGCGGGCTCCCCGCGCGTACAGGGTGGTGGCGGCCGCGGTCAGCACACCGAGGGCGATGACGGCGACGGCGGCGAGGACGGGCTGGCCGATGAAGCTCGGCGGAATGCCGCTGGAGCGCGCGTCGCCGGAGAGCGTCCCCGGCGCGGGTGATGCCGCGAGGGCCGGCACCACGGTTACGACCAGGAGTGCGCCCACGAGAAGCAGTGACGCCGCTGTCGGCCGCGCCATCGTCCGGGCCGCCCGCACGCCGTCAGCGGCGCGCACCATGGTGCGCATCAGCCAGCCGGGGCGATCGCCGGTCCAGCGGCCCCGTGGGACGAGCGCCCCGCCTGCCAGCAGGATCGCCAGGCCACAGGCGGCGAATACGAGCGCGATCACGTCGCGCGATCCTATCACCCGCGCGGAGCCGGCTCCGGAACGGGGCGGTGGGCGCCGACACGACGGCCGACAGGCGCCACGTCCGCCGGCAGCGTCGGCGGACGCGACGGACCGTCGGACAAGGAAGGGCCCGGAGGAACCTCCGCGAACTCACGTGGGCGTTGATGTCATCGCCGCCGTTAGTGATCGCTCCTGACCCCTCCGGGCTGTTATCTACGCTAGGCCTCCCGCCGTCCCACCGTCAACCGGGTTGTCCACCGCGCCGGCGAATCGGCGGACGCTTATCCACCGTTCATCCACCGTCGCGTGCGCGTGGTCAGAGCGCGCGACCCGACTGGGGATCGAACGCCGACACCTCTCCCCCGTAGCTCGTCAGCACCAGTCGCCCGCCCACCAGGTCGGCCCCGGCGACGACGTCCGAGTGCGCCAGGCGCCAGGCCACGGAACCGTCCGCGCGCACCGCGACCGTGTCGATCTCGCTCTGCACCAGCACGTGATCGATGCGGGAACTGCCCAGGATGTCGATCACGGGAGCGCCGCTCTCGCGCGACCAGCGCAGCTCGCCGGTCCGCGCCGCGAGCCCGTACACGCGGAACCCGTACTTGACCACCAGCAACCCCGGCACGTCCCAGAAGAACGCCGTGGGGCCGTCGAAGATCGGCGAGGCGAAGCGTGCCGTCCACGTCGTGCCGGGCGCCTCGACCCTGATCTCGGCACGGCACAGCCGGTCGGGGGAGGCGGAGACGAGTGCCCCGTGGTCGTCCAGCCGTCCGCCCGCCTCGGTGAGGGAGAAGACGTCCTCCGCGCGCCCGGTGCCCGCCCAGCGGAACCGGACCGTGAGCCCCCCGGGATAGCGGACGACCGAACGATGGGCCTCGGCCTCGTTCACGCGGCCTCGTTCACGCGCTCTCGGCCGGTCCCGCCGCCCGCCTGGCTTCCCCCGGGACGCCGCCGGGCTCCGGCTGGGCGATCGCGGCCACCGGCGCGACCGTCGCGTTCGCGAGCATCCGCAGCGTGCTGGGCGCCACGGCGAAGACCGTGTTCTGCGTGCCGGCGGCGGCCCAGACGACCTGGTGGCGGCCCAGGCCAGGGTCCATCACCACCCGGATCGTGCGCCGGTGGCCGATCGGCGGGATGCCGCCGATCACGAACCCGGTGAGGTCGTTCGCCTCGCGGGCCGTGGCCCGCCGGATCCCCGGCTCGCCCAGGACCGCCGCCAGCCGGGCGACGTCCACGCGATCGGGGCCCGCCACGAGCACGATGAACGGCTCGGGCGGCCCTTCGTCGCGCGGGGCGACGAAGACCAGGCTCTTCACGATCTGGCCCAGCTCCGCGCCCACCGCGCGCGCGGCATCCTCGGCCGTGTGCGTGCTGTCCGGGAAGCTGACGATGTCGACCGTCACGCCCCGCCGGGCAGCCGCGTCGAAGACGCGCTGCGACGGCTCGGGAAGCGGATCGGACACGGGCGGGAGTCTATCACCCGCCCGCCCGTCGCTCCGTCGGGCCGGCTGGCACAATGGCACCGTGCGATTGTTCCGCCGGGGGCGGCCGCCCCGCGATGTCCTCCGCGCGCTGGGCGAACGTCCCGTCTGGGCGTTCGACTGGGACGGCACGCTCATCGATTCCATCGCCCGGACGAAGGCGACCTATCGGCAGATCTTCGCCGAGCTCGACCTGCCGTTCGACGACGCCCTGTTCCTGCAGCACTACGCGCCGGACTGGCGGCGCATGTACCAGAGCATGGCGATCCCGGAATCGCTCTGGCCACGCATCGACCGGCGCTGGGTCGAGATCTTCGAGACCGAGGTCTCCGACCTGGTGCCCGGCGTGCACGAGGCCCTGGACTGGCTGCGGACGGCGGGCCGCCGCGTCGCGCTGGTCACGGCCGGCCACCGGGACCGGCTCGAGCTCGAGCTGCGGGCCACGGGACTCGCGGGTGTCTTCGAGACCATGGTGTACGGCAACGAGGTGCCCCACCAGAAGCCCGATCCGGCGCCGCTCCTGATGGCGTCGCGCTACCTGCGGGTCGCGCCGACGGACATCGTGCTGGTGGCGGATGCCGTGGACGACATGCGGATGGCGAAGCGCGCCGGCGCCCTGCCGATCGGTGTGCTCACCGGCGCCGCCCAGGCGGGCACGCTGCGATCCGGAGGCGCCCGCTGGGTGGCCGCGGATGTGCCGGCCGTCGTGGCGCCGCTCCGGGACGGCGCGTAGTACCATCGCCTCGCAACCGAAGAGCGGACAGGGGAGCACCATCTCGGTGCTGAGAGTGCGGCGGCAGCCGCAGACCCTCGGAACCTGATCTGGGTCGTACCAGCGAAGGGAGTCCACGAGCACGACCTCTGTCCCGAAGGACGGAGGTCGTCGTAGTTCCGGCATGAATGCGCTGATCGTCGGCAACGGCCGCGTGCCGCCCCGCCACTCGCTGCCCGGGACCGTGTTCGCCGATGTCTCGCTCGTGGTGGCCGCCGATGGCGGCGCGGCCGGCTGCGAAGCCCTGGGCCTGCGGCCGGACCTGGTGGTGGGCGACTTCGATTCCGCCGATCCCGATCTCGTCGCCCGGCTGGCACGGGACGGCATCCCGGTCCTGCGCGTCCCTGCGGCCAAGGACGAGAGCGACCTCGAGCTGGCCCTCGCGGCGGCGCTCGACCGCGGTGCCGACCGCGTGGTCGCGCTCGGCGCCCTGGGCGGCACCCGGATCGAGCACGCGCTGGCCGCGATCGCCCTGCTGCAGGTGGCGGCCGACCGGGGCGCCGACCTGGCCATCGTCGACGATCGTTCCACGCTGCGCCTCCTCGACTGCGACGAGCCGGACCGCGGAGGCCGGGCGATCACGATCGAGGGCGAGCCGGGCGACTACGTCTCGCTGCTGCCCGCCGCGGGCGACGTGCGGGGGGTGGTGACGGACGGCCTGCGCTTCCCGCTGCGCGACGAGGCGCTCCGGCCCGGGCCGTCGCGCGGCCTGTCCAACGAACTGCTGGGGTCGACCGCATCGGTCCGGGCCCGGTCCGGACGCCTGCTGGTCGTTCACACGCGCCGATCGGTCGTGGAGGCCGCGGCGCAGCATCCAGGGGAGGAGTGACACGATGAGTGGTCGAGTGACACCCTACGGGGGCGCCGCGACCGTTCCCGACACGCGCTGGAGCACCCGCGACATCGTGGTGACGGCCGTGATCGCGGTGGCCTTCGGCGTCGTCTTCTGGGCATGGGGCTACGTGTGGAACTTCGCGGGCCCCCTGTTCACGGCGCTGAAGCCGGCGGAGTACATCATCAGCGGGATCTGGCTCATGCCGGCGATCATCGCCCCGCTGGTCGTCCGCAAGCCCGGCGCGGCGATCTACGCGGAGATGGTGGCGGCGATCCTCGAGAACGTGCTGGGGAGCACCTGGGGCCTTGACGTCCTCTTCTCCGGTTTCGTGCAGGGGGTGGCGGCTGAGGTGGTCTTCGCGTTCGCCCTGTACCGGGTGTTCAGCCTGCGGGTGGTGATGGTCGCCGCCGGGCTGGCAGGTGTGGGCGAGGCGATCCACGACATCCTGATCTACTACCCGACCTACTCGGCCGACCTGCAGATCGCGACGATCGTGGCGGCGGCGCTGTCCGGCGTGGTGGTGGCAGGCCTGGGAAGCTGGTGGCTGGTCCGCGCCCTGCGCCGGGCTGGCGTCCTCGAGGGCTTCCCGGCGGACGATTGAGCGCCGGCACCCCATCCGGGTCGGGGATCTCGCCGGACCCGGAACCCGTCGGCGCCGGGACGGGCCGGCGAGCCGCGCCGGAGATCGTCGCCGAGGGGTTCGGCTGGACCTATCGCGGCCGGCCGCGGCCGTCGCTCGCGGGCTGCACGTTCCGCGTCCCGCCCGGCCGGGTGCTCCTGGTCATGGGCCCGTCGGGGAGCGGCAAGAGCACGCTCGCGCGGGCCCTCACCGGGCTCGTCCCGCACGAGCTGCCGGGGACGTGGACCGGCACCCTGCGGGTGGGCGAGCTCGACGTCGCGTCCACGCCCGCGCAGGTGGTGAGCGGCGAGGCCGGGATCGTCTTCCAGGAGCCGGAGAGCCAGCTCGTCATGCCGCGCGTGGAGGACGAGGTCGCCTTCGGGCTCGAGAACCGGGGCTGGGACCGCGCCGCGATGCAGCGCCGCGTGCCCGAGGCGCTCGAGGCGGTGGGCCTCGCCGGCTTCGAGCGGCGCTCCACCGCAGGGCTGTCGGGCGGCGAGCAGCAGCGCCTGGCGATCGCGGACGTGCTGGCGCCGATGCCCGGGCTGCTCGTTCTGTACGAGCCGACCGCCAACCTGGATCCGCCCGGGATGGAGCGCGTCTTCGAACGGCTGGCCGCGCTCGCCGCCGCGAGGGAGCGGACCATGGTCATCGTCGAGCACCGGCTCGACGCGGCGCTCCCCCTGGCCGACCTGGTGCTGGTGCTGGACGCCACCGGCCGGCAGCTGGCCTTCGGCGCCCCGGACGAGGTGGCCGGCCGCCACGTGGCCGCGCTGGAGCGGATGGGCAGCTGGATCCCTCGCGCGTGGCACGGCCGGTCCGCGTCCGAGGACGCAGTCCCAGGCGGGGAACCGGCCGCTGCCGCGCCAGCCACCGGGGGTTCCGCGTCCGTCGTCGGGGCCCGGCCAGTCCCCGCGTCGACGTCCGATGCCCGCCGCGCGTCGGACGGCCGACCGGCCGACCCGGTGCTCGTGATCGAGGGGGCCACGCTCCGGTATCCCGAGAGCACGGGCGGTGCGTCGCGGCCGGCCCTGCTGGACGTGCGGGTCGAGCTGCGGGCCGGCGAGCGGGTGGCGCTCGTGGGGCCCAATGGCTCCGGCAAGTCCACCCTGCTCTTCGCGGCAGCCGGCCTCCGACGGCTCGAGGCGGGACGCGTGCGCGTGGGCGACGGGACGCGCCCGCCGGATGCCGATCCCGCACGTCTGCCCGCCCGGCGCCTGGCCCGCTCGCTCGGGCTCGTCTTCCAGAACCCGGAGCTCGGCTTCGTGGGGCGCACCTGTGCCGCGGAGGTCGCCGCGAGCCTCGTGGCCCTGGGCAGCCTGCCCGACCCGGCCGATCCCCGGGTGCGGGCGGCGCTCGAGGCGTTCGGGCTGGAGCTGCTCGCGGACGAGGATCCGTTCCGGATCAGCGAGGGCGAGCAGCGCCGCCTGGGGATCGTCGCGGTGAGCATCGCGCGCCCGCCCGTCCTGCTGCTGGACGAGCCGACATTCGCCCTCGACCGCCGCGGGGCCGGGGCGGTCGTCGCCCTGCTCGACGGACTGCGCGGCGAGGGACAGGCGCAGCTGATGGCCACGCACGATCCGCGCCTCGTGCCGGCCTGTGACCGGGTGGTCGCGCTCGACGCCGGCCGGGTCGTCTTCGACGGGCCGCCCCAGGTCTTCCTCGCCGATCCTCCCTACCGTCCCGCGGCGCCGTGGCGCGACACGGGGACTCCGGCGGCACCGCGGACCGATCGGGCGTCCCGGGCGGCACCGGCCGGGGTGCCGGCGTGAGCTTCCTGCCGGCGCCGCTCGAACCGGTGCGACCCGCCCTGCTGACCCGTCTCTCGCCCACCACGCGCCTGGTGGTCGGCACGGCCTGGCTCGCGGTGGCGGTGATCGCCGCCGGTCCCCGGGTCTCCTTCGCCCTCAGCCTCGTCGCCGTCGTCCTGCTCGTCATCGCGTCCGGGCTTCCGCTCGAGCGTGTCCCGACGCGACTGGCACCGCTCTGGCTGGCAGCCCTCGGCCTGGGGCTGCTCACGGTGCTGGTGAACCCGTCGAACGGCGATCCCACCGTGGTCGCGCTCGTGCGGGCCGGTCCGCTGCGCGTCACCGGCCCGGCGCTGGAGGCCGGCATCGCCATCGCCCTGCGCCTGGTGGTGATCGCCCTGGTCAGCCTGCTGGTCTTCGCCACCTCCGATCCGACCCGCCTCGCCGACGCGCTGGTGCAGCAGTGGCGGGTGCCCTACCGGTTCGCCTACGGCACGCTCGCGGCGCTCCGGATCGTGCCGCTCCTTGCCGCCGACTGGGCCGCGATCACCGCCGTGCATCGTCTGCGGGGGCTCCAGCGGCGCTCTCCGTGGGGCCGCGCCGCGGAGATCGGCGGGAGCCTGCTGGTCCTGCTGGTCTCGGCGATCCGCCGGGCAGAGCGGATGGCCCTCGCGATGGACGCGCGGGGCTTCGACACGGGCCGGCCACGCGGCGTCTACCGGCCCGTGGCCTTGCGTGCGCTGGACGCCGCCGCGCTGGTCGTCGGCCTCGCGATCGCCGTCGCGGCGCTCGTGCTGGCCGCAATCTGAGCGGCCGGGTCCCGGCGCCGTATCCTGCAACGCATGACCCAGCTCCAAGCGGGCGATCCGGCTCCCGACTTCGAACTGCCGGACGACGCCGGGGTGATGCGCCGTCTCTCGGCGCAGCGGCCCCGGCCGACGGTGATCTACTTCTACCCGCGTGACGAGACGCCCGGCTGCACCACCGAGGCGTGCGAGTTCCGCGACGCGAACGCGGACCTGCGCGCGCTGGGTGCCGAAGTGTGGGGGATCAGCCCGCAGGATGCGCGGAGCCACGCGCGGTTCCGGGAGGCGCACGCACTGTCGTTCCCGCTGCTGGTGGATGCCGACCACGCCGTGGCCGAGGCCTACGGCACGTGGGTGCAGAAGTCGCGCTACGGGCGCACCTACTGGGGCAACGCCCGCGAGACGTTCCTGGTGGACGGCGAGGGCCGGATCGCCCGCGCCTGGGAGAAGGTCCGCCCGGAGGGGCACGCGCGCGAGGTCCTGGAGGCGCTCCGCGAGCTGCTGGCGTCGAGCGGGGGCGGCACGGGCGCCTGACACCCGCAGACGTCCGGCGCAGCCGGCGTCCGACCCGCGGGTGCCCGGCCTTCCGGCGCCGGACCCCGGCGGCGTCCCGCGGTACGATCGCGGGCATGGCAGCCCAACCAGCGCTTCACACCGACCGACCGGACCGCGTCCTCGTGATCGTGGCCCACCCCGACGACGCCGACTTCGGACCGGCGGCCACCATCGCCAGCTGGACGGACCGGGGAACCGTCGCCGAGCTCGTCTGCTGCACCAGCGGCGACGCCGGGGCGGACGACCCGGACACCGACCCGGTGGAGCTCGCGCAGGTCCGCGAGTCGGAGCAGCGCGCTGCGGCAGAGGTCATCGGGTACCGGGCGGTGCACTTCCTGCACCAGCCCGACGGTGCGCTCGAGAACGACCTGCCACTGCGCGAGGCGCTCGTGCGCGTGATCCGCGAGTTCCGCCCCGATGCCGTGGTGAGCCCGGATCCGACGGTCCTCTTCACGGCCGAGGGCTTCATCCAGCACACCGATCACCGGGCCGCCGCCGCAGCCGCGGTGGATGCCGTCTACCCCGCCGCCCGGAACGCGATGGCCTTCCCGCACCTGGCGAAGTCGGGACTGGCGCCCCACGTCGTCCGGCGGATCTACCTGTTCTGGCCCGGCGAGCCATCCGAGTGGGTGGACGTCAGCGGATACGTCGACCGGAAGGTCCGGGCGCTGCAGGCGCACGTCAGCCAGCTGCGCGACCCGGCGTCGGTCGAACAGCGCGTACGGGATCGCCTGGCGGAGCAGGGCTCGCTCGTCGGCGTGGCCGCCGCGGAGCCGTTCCGCGTGATCCGGATCGACCGCTGAACCGGGGCGTCAGCCGGCGCGCCGCACGAGCAGCGGCCGGATGCGACCCCAGGCATCCCAGAGCGTCGTGAGTTCCGTCGCCCGCTGGCCCAGCAGATCGATCATCTCGCCCAGCGTGAGGTTCGGGGCCCTGGCCGTGACGAACTCGGCGCCGGCGACCCTCGTGCCGCGCAGCAGCGCGGGGAGCTCCGACGCCGCGGGCCAGCGGCGGATGCGGAGTGGATCGATCCCCGCGTAGCCTACGGCCAGGGCAAGGTCGCGCGTGGCAGGGACGCGTCCATCGGCGAACCCGTCGCGGCCGTC
The DNA here is from genome assembly GCA_021785115.1 of Chloroflexota bacterium. The sequence goes on from JAJYGO010000477.1 coordinate 11,307, forward strand.
GAACCGGTAGCCGAGGCTGGAGAGCGCGACCGCGATCTCCCGGGCCTCGGCGCCGGAGAACGCCGACCAGAACGGGTGATCCCCGGGCAGCTCGATGGCGGCCGCCTCGATCGCTGTGGCCACGAGCGCGTCCCGCAGCGCGGCCAGCTCGACGCTCCAGCGTCGCGCGTCCTCTGCCGAGCCCCCACCGAGCTCCCCCGCCACACCCTGCAGCAGCGCGTCGTCGCCCTCCAGGATCCGACCCAGCACCGTCAGGGGCGCTCGCGGGATCAGCCGCAGCTCCTCCAGGTCCACGGTCGCATCGGCGGCTCCCTGGTCGATCCCGCCGCCGACCGACGACCCGGCGCCGGGGACGGCGAAGCGGGCCGCCATCGGTGCGCCGGTCGGGACCACGCCGGGTGCCGGCGCCGCGGCCGGCGCGCTCGGTGTCGGCGGAGCCGCCGGTGTGCCGGCCGTGGGGCCGCCGGGCGGGACGGGCGCGCTCGGCGCCATGGCGGCGGCCGAACGCCGTGCGGTCGCCAGTTCCTCGCAGGCGGCCAGCGCCTCCCGGGCCTGCCGCATCCGCAGCTCGGCAGATTCGAGGGCGATCCTGGCGCCGTCGACACGGGCCGAGCCTGCCTCGATCTCGGCCACCAGGCGGGTCACCCGGCGGCGCTCGGTCGCCGCGACGTGCTGCGCGTCGCGGACGCGGAGGTTGAGCTGGTTGATCGTCGAGAGCCACCGGGCGGCGGCGGCCTCGATGGCGACGGGGTCGCGCGCTGCCAGGCGTGCCTCGCGGAAGCGGCGCTGTGCCTCGGCCTTCTCCTCGAGCACGCGGCGGCCGTCCATGGCCAGGGTCGCCTCGTCGATGCGGGCCATGGCGGCGTCGTACTCGCGCTGCAGGCGACGCTGCTGTGCCGCCAGGTCCTCGTGGAGAGCACGCGCCCGGGCCACGATGGCGGTCACCTCGCCCAGGAGCCGGCGCTCCGTGGAGCACGGGCCGCTTGCCGTCCCATCGCCTCCGTCCGCCGGATCGGGCGCCCCGCCGGGATCCCCGGAGGCGCCGCGCTCGTCCCCGTCGACCGGAAGGAAGGCCCGGACATCCCCGTCGTCCTGACCCGCGGCCGAGGCGACCGCCCGGAGCGATGGTGCTCCGCCGCCGGTGGCGACCGGGTCCATCCGGACGGCCCGGACCGACGCGGCGGCGAGCACGGGGATCCGCTCGCGCGCCGGATCGGACGCGGAGTCATCCGGAGCGGCGGCGATCCGCGTGGAGGAGCCCGGCATGGAGGGCTCCGCTGCGTCGAGGCCGGCATCCGCGGAGGCCGTCGCCAGGAGGTGCCGCAGGACCGGATCGTCGCCGGTGGTGACGGGCACCGCGACGGGGGTCGCGCTCGGGGCCTCGGTCGGCTCGATCGGGCGGACCGCGACGGGGTCGCTCCGGTCCAGCGTCGGCTCGGGCTCCCGGGGAGGCATGGCGTTCCGGGTGATCGTCAGGCGCACCTCCGCCGGACGTCGCACGGCGATCAGGCGGAGCACGAAACCCACGGCCGTCGCGCCGATCACCACGCCCGCCGCCACGAGCGCAGGGCCTGGGAGGCTCACCGTGAACCGATTCGCGCAGACGGCGTTGGGCGTCGCATCCTGGAACGCGAGCGTACGGGTTCCATGGGGCTCGCGTCAATGCGAAGTGCGCCGGACGCGGCCGTTCGCGGCCGACGGGCGCGCCTACGGGCGCGCGTCAGGGCGCGGCCGATGCCGGGGCCGAGGACGCGATCGGAGCCGTCGATGCGGCACCCGCCGACGGGCCCGGGCTGGCCGACGGCGCGGCGAGCGCGTCGTCGATCGCCTTCGAGATCGTCGCGAGGTCCCACGACGCGACCGACGTGCCGTTCACCAGCACGGTGGGCGTCCGGTCGATCCCCGCCGAGAGCGCGGTCTGGGTCTCCGACTGCACGGCCTTCGTCCGTGCAGGATCGGCCATGCAGGCGTCGAACTTCGTCCGGTCGAGCGCCAGCCGATCGGCGATCGCGTTCAGCATCGAGCGGGAGAACGTGCCGCCGTTCTCGACGGGGCCCTGGTTGGCGAAGAGATACTCCTGGTACGCCCAGAACCTGCCCTGGTCCTCGGCGCAGTTCGCCGCCAGCGCTGCCTGCACCGACTCGTCGCTCGACGGGTTCGACGTGGGCCCCAGGAAAGCCAGGTCGTGGATCACCATCCTGGCATCGCCGGTCCGCACGTACTGGTTGACCAGTCGCGGTTCCACCTCGCGGGCGTACGCGGCACAGTTGGGGCACTGGAAGTCGACGTAGACGTCGAGCGTGACCTTCGCGTTCGCCTGGCCGAGCGCCCGGCCGGACGCCAGGTCCGTGGGCGCCGGTTCGGCCGGAGCCACGAGGCTGACCGACGATGGTGCGCGATTGGCGAGAACCACCGCCGCGAGCACGACCACGCCGACCAGGACGGCGGCCGCGGTGACCAGCGCGACGGGGGAGCGGAGCGGGCTCCCGCCTCCCGCAGGTCGCCGGCCGCCTCGCGAGCCGGCGCTCGAGCCGCCGGTGCCGGACGAGCCCGCGGGTCGCCGCTGGTCCCGTTGCGCCGCGCGCCGCTGTCTTCGGGTGGTCACGTCCGGGGACGGTCGCTGCGTGCTCAGGTCGGGTGCCTCCTTTCGCCTCCGCGGGGAGGGTCCGGTGGGGCGCCGGCGACGTCAAGGACTGGATGGCCCGGGGTCGACGGGCGTGTTGGCGGCGGGTCCCGATCGGCGAGGCGATCCCCGGGGCGCGATCCCCGGGGCGCGACCGACTCCGATCAGGGACGGCGGCGTGCGAGCCAGCAGGCGGGGCCGGACGCACGTGGCGCGGCCGGCTGGAGGCTCGTCACGCGTTCGTCCGAGGCCAGTGCATCGCCGGCGAGCGGCCACTCCGCGAGCAGCCACGCGCCACGCTCCAGGGCGGCGACCGCTGCGCGCAGCGCCTCGAGCCGGGCCGCGTCGCCGGACGCCTCCGGATCTGCCGCCACGATCGCGACGCGATACCGGCCGACCGGGAGGAGCCCGATCTCGTCCGCCCCGACCAGGTCCCAGGCGAACGGCCCCTGGAGGATGCCGGGCTGCGGTGACGGCCCGAGCCAGGCGGCGGGCCCCGGCGCGGCCCGCTGCGTGACCTGCGCGACCCAGGCCCGCTCCCGCTCCAGGTCCTCGCGGCGTCGGCGGCGGAGGGCGTCGTTGCGCCGGTCTGCCTCGGCGCGCAGTCGGGCGATCCGCGCCGGCGAGGCGTCCGTACCGGCACCCACCAGGGTGGCGCCGGCATCGAGCAGCCGTCCCTCGGGGAGCGACGAGGAACCGGGTCCGTCGGCCGCCTCGCGCGGGGCCTCGGAACCGTCACGCGGTTCGTCGGCGGCGCCCGGTCCGGAAGCCTGGACCGGCACGGTCACGGTGCCGGGCCCGGGACCCAGTGCGGAGGCAGGCCGCACCGCCGGTTCCGCCGGCAGCGGCGCGCCGAGCGGCCGGCCCGTGCGCGCGGCCAGGGCGGCGAGCGCGGCGGTCGTCGACGCGAGGGAGGGACCGGCCACCAGGAGCACGGCGGGCCCGATCCGCCCGATCGCGTCTGCCCACGTGTCCAGCGACTCGCCCGATGGGAGGGACCGCCCGGAGCCGTCCACCACGACCCCGGTCCACGTCTCGAGCCCGGTCTCCATCGCCGCGCGGGTGGCGGCTTCGCTCTCGGCGATGGTCCCCATTCCCTCGATGCGGATGACCTCGGCACCGGCGTCGGCCAGCATGCCGGCGTGCGCGCGATGCTCCTCCGAGGACGTCGCGCCGCCCGGTGCCGTCTCCGACGTGCCGATCCCCTCCAGGGGCAGGACCGAGGCGGCCAGCCGCAGCCGGGGCGCGGGCTCGCCGTTGCGTGCCGGCCTCGACGCGTCGTCCGCCTCGTCCGCGGCCTGGCGGACGAGATCCAGCGCGATGCCGATCCACTCGCGGCCCCGTCGCGCGGCGCCCAGCCGCGACAGCGCCCGGCGGTGGAGTGCGCCGGTGGGTGCCGTCAGCACGTCACTGCCGGCCAGGGCCAGGTCGCGCAGCAGGGCGCGGACGGCGGCCGGCTCGCGGATCGCGGGCGGCGCGGCACCGGGCGTGGGGCGCAGCACGATCCCGCGACGCGCGAGCTCCGGCCCCGGGTCCCCGTCCAGGACGAGGACGGGTCGCTCGGAGCTGCGCAGGGCCGGCATCCGCGGCAGTCAGGCGAGGTCGGACAGTGCGCGCCGACCCGAGAACCCCGCCGACAGCTCGTGCCACCAGCCGACCTGGTCCTCACCCAGCCGCCAGCAGAGCCAGACCTGCCGGCCCGACACCAGGGCCGGGAAGTCGACCAGGCCGGACCGGATGTCGCGCAGCGTGATTCCCCAGGCGTCGACCTGGGCGACGGCCTGCTCCATGCGGCCGACGAGCTCGCGGATGCGCGCCTCGTGCACCGGTCGGCGGGCGTCCGCCTCGGGAGAGCCGTCCGATGCCAGCGTCTCGCGGAACTCCCGCTGCTCCTGCGCGAGCGCGGCCCGGTCCGCCTTCAGCTGCTCGAGGACGGGGCGGAGCTCGCGGAGCCGCTCGTTGGCGGCGTCGATGTCGTAGAAGCGCGCCATGCGCCGGATTCTCTCAGGCTTCCGGTCGCCCGGCCTCCACGGGACCCGGAGCTTCGTCCCCGTCCTCCTCGGACCCCGCGTCCGCCTCCGGTGTCCAGTGCGTGTCGAGCAGGTAGCCGATCCCCTGGAAGGTCCGGATCGGGCCGCTCGACCCGACCGGGATCCGGAGCTTGCGGCGCAGCCGGCTCACCCAGATCCGCAGGTAGTTGAACTCGCTCCGGTACTGGGGACCCCAGACGGCCGTCAGCAGCTGTGTGTGCAGCACCACGCGGTCCGCGTGGGTGGCGAGTTCCTGGAGCAGCAGCCACTCCGTGCGGGTGAGCGCGAGCCGCTCGCCGGCCCGGGCGACCGTGCGGCGCCCCAGGTCGATCTCGATGTCCGCGACCTGCACCACGCGGGCGGGTCCCACCGGGGTCCGGCGCAGCACCGCGCGGACGCGCGCCGCGACCTCGTCCGGGTGGAACGGCTTCGCGATGTAGTCGTCCGCCCCCTGGTCCAGGCCGCCTGCGATCTCGCCCGGCATCCCCCTGGCGGTCAGCAGGATGACCGGGACCGGCGAGATGGCGCGGAGCTTGTGGAGCACGGTCAGCCCGTCGAGGTCGGGCATCATGATGTCCAGGAGCACCAGGTCCGGGTGAAGGTGCTCGAAAGCCGCGAGCGCGGCGTTGCCCCCGGCTGCGGTCTCGACCTCGAAGCCCTGGTCTGCAAGGGCCGCGGAGACGAGCTTGCCGACCCACGGCTCGTCGTCGACGACCAGCACGAGGCGCTTCGATCGCACTCCCTCCTCCTTCCCTGGCAGGGACGCGTGTCTTGGCCGTGGCGCAATGGTAGTGCGCCGCAGAAGCCCGTTGTGACCCCGGCGACAACCATCCGGCGCGCGTCGAGCCTCCGGTGGATCCCGGGGCGACCGTCCGGCGCGCACCGCCCTGCCGGGCCCGCTACCCTGTCTCCGGGCCGGTAGCTCAGCGGTCAGAGCAGGGGGCTTTTAACCCTCGTGTCCTGGGTTCGAATCCCAGCCGGCTCACCACCGTGGTGCGCGTGTCGCCGCTGACCACTGCGACCCACACGACGCGTGCCGGCGAAGGCAAACGGGTCTCAGGCCTTCGCCCTGGGTAAGAGTCAGTTTGGTGATTCGATAGATTGCCTCTTATCCAGTGGCGGCCCTGAGTCGGGGTTCAGGATGGCGAAGCACGGACGAACACGGGGCGGTCGGGGGCCCGTGACATGGGGCGGTCCAGCGCTGTGGGTCGAGGAACACCGGCCCTTCGACAGCCCCTACTTCGGGCCGATCCCCTCCATCCACGGGATCGCGGACGCAGCGCCGACGGGCGCCACAGGCGGACGCCGTTCGGACAGGCCGCGGCGAGGTGTGCTCACTCCGCTGTCTCGCGCCGCACGCACCCTGTGGTCCGCCCTCCGACGACCGACTGCGCCACCGCGGTAGGCTTCCCGCCCCTGGGCGGGCCGGACGAAAGGTCCGATGCGCAGGCCGGGGCGCTCAGGGGGCGCAGTCGCCGGGTGCACCGGTGCCGGGAGCGGGCCCGATGGGCTCGGGACCCGTCCAGATATCAAGACGCCCGCAGGAGAGATCTACGCGCGCGGCGTCGCCCCGTGCGCCGCCCTCGCCGTTGGGCAGAGACCACGACCACGTATCGCCAGCGTGGACGGTCATCGAGGTGAGCAGACGCCCGCTCGGGGTGCGTGCCTCGACCACCCAGGGCAGGGGTGGGAGAGAGGCCGTGATGGGGTCCTGGTAGCCGCCGGGCGCCACGGTCTCGATGGCCGTGCCGTTGACCACGAGCGTCACCGGGAGGATCGTCCCGTTGGCGATGCTGAGGCCGGGCGACTGCGCGGCCGACGAGGCTGGAGGTCCCGCCGACCCGCAGGCCGCCCCGAGCAGCGCGGCGGCCAGCACCACCGCCTGTACCCTATGGCTGTGCTCGGTCCGGCTCACGTCCCCTGGACGTAGCGTAGGCGCTGCGGGTTCCCGGCGGCCGGCCATTGCCCACCTGCAGCCGAAGTCCGCTCTCAGTAATGCTCCCGCACGTACGCGTACGCGCGGTCATACAGGTCGCCGGTCGGCGGCAGGCCGCTCCGGCTGAGCACGAGCCGCAACTGCCGGCGCACCTCGCGGTCGCCGGGCTGGCTCTCCTGCCAGCCGGTGCCCCGGATGGGCCGCACGATGGCGTCGATCTCCTCGGCCACGTGCTCGATGATCACGGGGGTCCCCGGCGGGGCGTACTCGGC
>JAJYGO010000486.1 GCA_021785115.1 Chloroflexota bacterium
TGGTTCTGGACCGATCGCTGGCAGGCGATGGAGCGCGAGGCGGATGCGGACGTCGCCGCCGGGCGCACCACCGTCGTCGACGGGTTGGAGGGCCTGACCGCCCTGTTCACGGCTGATGACGCGGCCCCGTGAAGTTCGAGGTCACGGACGCCTTTCGGGCCGACAGACGCCGCCTGTCGCAGAGCGAGCGAGAACGCCTCGCGGAGGTTCTCCCGGCGTTCGTCACCGCCTGCGATCGATACGCCGCGGACCCGGCCACGGCGTGGCCGTCGTCGCTCCGCGTCAAGGACGTCGAGGGGGCCCCTGGGGTCTTCGAGATGACGTGGAGCTTCTCGGGACCGGATGGGCGGGCGACGTTCGAGTGGATCCAGATTGACGGCGAGCTCGCCGTCCGATGGCGGCGAATCGGCAGGCACGACACCCTCACGAATCCATAGGCCGCCTCCGGCAACCCGATGCTCCGCCCTCCCAGCGTCCGCTCCAGGATCCACCGGGGCGGGGTGACGTCACCTCGCCACACGTCCGCTCAGTTGACGCTGTTGGCGCTCTTGGCTATCGTGATCGATACCCAAGAAGGACAGGCCGATGGAGCAGTTCCCGACGAAGCCGTTCTACACGCCGGCTGAGCTCGCCGAGATCCTGAGCACGAGCCATTCGCACATCACCAAGCTGATCAGCGATGGCGCGATCGAAGCCGTCCACGTCTCGCCACGCGTTACGCGGATCCCGTACGGCGAGGTGATGCGCCTCATCGGCCGGCCGCTGTCCGTCAGGCGTCGGCACTTGTCGCCGGCCGGGGCCCAGGACCTTCGCGACGAGCTCACGGACGAGGAGGTCCCTGCATCCGCCGGTCGCCTCGTCGCCGGTTAGGACGCCACCGTGCACCTCTCCCCACGGGAACTCGATGACCGCGTCGTCCGTCTCGCCGAACTCCTGTCGCGCGACGGCGACGTCAGCCTCGCGACATCCGAGCGCGGCCAGGTGCCGTTCCAGATGGACGCTCGGATCGAGGCTCCTGGCGGCGCTGCGGGGCACGACATGTCCTTCCGCTACTACGAGGGGTACGCCTGGGACGGCGTCGCCTGGGAGCTGGTCGAGTATGTCTACCTCATGTCGTGGCAAACCGGCCAGGGGCAGCTCGAACATCACTGGCATGCGTTTCGTTGGAGTGGCGGGGCGAGGATCTACCACCTCCACTGCACGCCTTCGGACGGGACTCGCGGACACTTCCGCGATCACCTTGTTTTCCTCGAAGAGGCGCGCGATGACTTCCGACGGCGCTACGCTGCTGACGAGTCGATCGACTGCAGCCCCTACTACCCTTTGGACGCGTCACGAGCGTAGGGGCCGGCGTCTGCGGCAGGGCACTGCCCATCTGGAGTTCGGACAAGCACTCACCTGGGACGAACCGGAGCGAGTGGTGCCCGGTTGAGTTGCTCCCCAACCGGAAAGACTGCGACCACATTCGCGGGAGGACAGGATGACCACCGGAGCGAGCGGCGAACCCGGAATCCTCGACGGCGTCGCCTGGGGCCGGCTCACCTCCCACGCCGACGAGCGCGGTGCGTTTCGTGAGCTCTGGCGGGTCAGCTGGTCGGGCGAGGGGTTCGTGCAGGCCAACCTGTCGACCAGCCAGGCGCGCGTCGTGCGCGGCCTCCACTACCACCGCCGCCAGCTCGACCGCTGGACCGTGGCCCGCGGCCGCGCCTTCGTCGCCCTGGTGGATGTGCGCCCGCTGCTCGCCGGCATGGTCGCAGGGGCAGGGGCAGGGACCACGGCTGATGGGCAAGTCGCCGCGCCGCAGGTCGAGACGCGCGTGCTGGGCCCCGATGAGTGGGTCGTGATCCCGGCCGGCGTGGCCCACGGCTTCTACGCCATCGAGCCCACCGACCTGCTCTACTTCGTCACCAACGAGTACGACGGCACCGACGAGCTGGGCTTCGCGTGGGACGATCCCGAGGTTGGCGTGCCGTGGCCGGACCGGGACCCCATCCTCTCGCCCCGCGACCGTTCCAACCCGCCGCTCCGCGAGCTGGTGCGCTCGCTGGGCTGAGGGGGAGCAGAACGCACTAAAGCGCACCCGCACAATGATGCAGTGATGCTATGATGACCGCATGGCGAAAGTCCGTACGACCCTGACGATCGACGAGCGGGTCCTTCGCGCGGTCAGGCTGCAGGCCGCTCGCACGGGCCGTGGCGACAGTGCCGTGATCGAGGACGCACTGCGACGCGAGTTCGGCCTGGACCTGCTCGAGGGACTGTGGAAGCACAACCAGGTGCCCGAGCAGGAGTCGATTGCGCTCGCCGTGGAAGCGCAGCACGCGACCCGACCGCAACGCTGACCGGTGCGCGCAGTCCTGGACCCGAACGTCATCATCTCCGCCCTCCTCTCGCCAACCGGCGCGCCGGCGCGCCTCCTGCTGGCATGGCAAGACGGCAGGTTCGAGCTCGTGGTCTCGGCTGCCCTGCTCGCTGAGCTCGAGCGTGCGCTCGCAGACCCGAAGCTGCGCCGCTACATCGCCGCGGACGAGGCGGAGCGGGTGATTGCATGGCTGGCGCGCACGGCGACACTCGCCCGGGATCCGGACGACCCTCCCGCAATCCGCTCGGCAGACCCCGGGGACGATTACCTCCTCGCCCTGGCTGCCACCCAGGACGCTTTCCTCGTGTCTGGCGACGGGCACCTGCTGGTCTTGAGCGGGTCGCAACCTGTCCGATCGCCGGCGGATTTCCTCGGGGTCGAGGCCGCTCGAGGGGACGTGCCCACCGCTGACTGAGGAGCACGCGTTGCTCTCCGGGTACGGCCATGGACATGACCTCTCCGTCCCGTTGACTAGTACTCAGCGCGCTGAGTAAATTTACTCACCGTGTTGAGCAACTCGCCCTCCCTGCCCCCGTACCGCCGCGCGGCGTTCGCGACGCTGCTCCAACGGCTCCATGAGCCACGCCGGTTCATCCAGGTCGTCGCCGGCCCCCGGCAGGTCGGCAAGACCACGCTCGTCCGGCAGGTGGTGGCGGAGCTAGAAGGTCCCCTGGCGTGGGCCAGCGCCGACGACCCCGGCCTGCGGGACCGCGCGTGGCTCGGGGCGCAGTGGGAAGCGGCACGGGTCCTGGCCCGCAGATCGCCGGGCGCACACGCCGTCCTCGTGCTGGACGAGGTCCAGAAGGTCCCGGACTGGTCGGAGATCGTCAAGCGGCACTGGGACGAGGACACCGCCAGCGGCGTCGACGTCCGTGTCGTCCTGCTGGGTTCCGCGCCGCTGCTGATCGCACGCGGTCTCGCGGAGAGCCTGGCCGGGCGGTTCGAACTGATCCGCCAGCACCACTGGGCCTACGGCGAGATGCGCGACGCCTTTGGTTGGGACCTGGAGCGCTTCGTGCTATTTGGTGGTTACCCCGGAGCCGCCGGACTGGTGGACGACGTCGATCGATGGCGGTCCTACCTCCTCGACTCGCTCGTTGAGACCACGCTGTCCCGCGACATCCTGCTGCTCACCCGGGTGGACAAACCGGCGCTCCTGCGCCAGCTGTTCCGGCTCGGGTGCGACTACTCCGCTCAGGTGGTGTCCTTCACGAAGCTCCTCGGGCAGCTTCGCGACGCGGGCAACACGACCACGCTCGCGCACTACCTGCACCTGCTCGGTGAGGCCGGCCTCCTGACCGGCCTTGAGAAGTTCTCCGGTTCGAAGATCCGCAAGCGCGGGTCGAGCCCGAAGCTGCTCGCTCTCGACACCGGACTGGTCACCGCCATGTCGGGAGCCGACCCGGCGGTCATCCGGGGACGCGGCGAGTCCTGGGGCCGCCTGGTCGAGACCGCGGTGGGGGCGCACCTGGTGAATACGGCGCCCAGCAGCCTCGAGGTGACCTGGTGGCGCGAGGGCAATCGGGAGGTCGATTTCGTGCTGTCGGACGGCAGGCGGATCCTCGCCATCGAGGTCGGGAGCGGCAGAGCAAAGGGCAGCCTGCCGGGACTCGATGCATTCACCAGGATGGCGCCGGCCGCCCGGCCGCTGCTCATCGGCGCACAGGGCCTGCCGCTCGAGCAGGTCCTGGGAGCGGCCTCGGGCGATCTGCTGGACGGGTGAAACCGAGGTCGCGTGACGTCGGCCCGGAAGGGATTTGGCTTGGTCCACAGGCCATGGGCGTCGGCTCTTGCGGTGGTGATCGCCATCCGGTCGCTCTACCCGTGGACCGTCATGAAGGGCCTGGCCGTCGTGCGGTTGTGGGTGGGACGGGCGGCGCGGGGACCAGGCGGCCCGCCTACAGGTTGAACGCCCAGTAGACCAGGCCCAGGTTCACCAGCATGCTCCAGGCGATCCCGAGCTGCCAGACCCAGCCCACCCCACGCCGGGACGCCCAGATCGCGCAGAGCACGAGCCAGAAGGGGACCGAGTCGAGCAGGTAGCGGTAGCCGAACTGCACCCAGCCACCCCCGTAGTACAGCAGGGTGGGCAGCAGGACCAGCAGTCCCGTGAACGCCACCACCCGCGCCTCGGATGAGCGCACGAGCGACCACAGGCCCACCAGCAGGGCCGGACTCGTGAGGATCACCGACATCCCGAGCGTGCTGGGCACGAAGAAGGGCGGCGTCGAGATCAGCTCCTGGGGGCCCTTCAGGAACAGGTAGTCCAGGTTCATCGGCAGGTGCACGATCGAGAAGAGCCCCTGCGCCCGCAGCGTCTCCAGGAACGGCGGCAGCGAGGCCAGCTCGTAGCCGGTCTCGAGCGGTGAGCCGAAGCGCGCCCAGTTGTACCAGAAGAAGACCAGCCCGAAGGGCACCGACGCGATCGCCACCTGCAGCGCCGGGACCAGCCCCTCGCGCAGGGCCCGCCGCAGCCCGGGCAGGTTGGTCGGGCGCCCCGCCACCACCCAGGCGTAGTACGGCAGCGCGAAGAGCAGCGTCGAGCGGGTGAGGAACGCCGCTCCGCCCAGGACCCCCAGGAGCCACGGCCGTGGCCGTTCCCGGCGCGTCTCGATCAGCGCCCACAACGTCAGCCCCACGGCGATGATCTCGGCGGTGTGCCAGACGCCGCCGCGCACGGTCACGTTCCAGAGCGCCGTGCCGAACCCGAACAGCACCGTCAGCCAGAGCCGGTCCGCCCAGCGCCGCACCCCGAAGGCGCCCAGCATCCCCCAGGCGAGCGCCACGTCCACCCCGGCCAGGAAGGCGTTGATCAGCGGCTCGTACGCGATCGCCCGCCCTACCCCGATCAGCGCCACCAGCGGCACGAACAGGAACGCCGGGAACGGAGCGAACGGCACGTAGACGTGGCCGCCCAGCACGACGATGTCGTTGGTCGGCGGTCGCCAGTTCACGTCCAGCCAGAGGTGGCCGTGCAGGAACGAGTCGGCCATCAGGAAGAAGTCCGGCCGACCCGCGTCGAACCACCCGCCGTTGATCACCGTCGGCACGATCCAGGCGTCGATGAGGACCGTGCAGAGCACGAGCAGGATCGGCACGCCCAGGGTGACGAGCAGCCGCATTCCCGGGGTCGCGAACGCGTCGTCGTCCGCCCCCCACTCGGTGGCCGGGCCCGTCACGCCGGCTCGACCTCCTCGAGCGGCCCGTCGATTCGCCCGGCGTCGCGCAGCGCGCCCAGCCCCCAGCGCACCCGCCCGAGCTCGTAGCCGCCCAGCAGCGACACCGGCACCACCGTGCAGGCGTGGCTCAGGATGCCGAACGCGAACGCCGTGGGGGCGTCGAGCCCGAGCGCGGTCGCGATCACCACCACCCCGAACTCGAACGGTCCGATCCCGGCGGGCGCGGACGGCAGCGCCGCCCCAAGGTTGGCCGCCACCGCGACCGCGACGAGGCCCGCCGGCGGCAGCGAGATGCCGAGCGACGCGCTGGTGACCGCGAAGAGACCGGAGGTGGCCAGCCAGGCCGCGAAGGAGAGCGCCAGCGCGACCAGCACCCGCCAGGGGGTCGCCGCGTCGAGCAGGGCGTGGAAGAAGCGGCTGACGATGTCGGCGATCCGGGCCGGCATCCCGGACGGGGCGCGCGCGACCATCGCGTCGAGCCAGCGGCGCACCATCGCGTGCGGCAGCAGCGCGACCAGCGCGACCACCGCCCCGGCCCCCAGCGCGATCAGCGCCAGGGTGACCACGATCGCGCCGTGGATCCCCGAGACCGAGCACGCGATCGCCCCCAGCGCGGCCGCGGCCACCACGTCGAGCGCGCGCTCCATCGCGATCGACCCGAGCGCGCGGCTGCGGCCCACGCCCTCCCGCGTCCCCAGCAGGTGCGCGCGCACCAGCTCGCCCAGGCGCGCGGGGAGGATGTTGTTGGCCAGGTAGCCGATCACGAGGTAGGTGAACGTGCCGCGGTAGCCGGGCCGCGGCTCGCGGGCGAGCAGGACATGCCAGCGCACCGTGCGCAGCGAGAGGTCCACCGCGAATGGCACCAGGATCAGCGGCAGCAGCTGGATCCGGCTCCGGCCGAGCACCGCCACCACCCGCCCGAGGTCGATCTCCCAGAGCAGGAACGCGACGATCAGCAGGCTGACGCCGAAGCCGACCAGGGCCCGCAGGCGGCCGTTCACGGGGAGGCCGGCCGGTCCGCCTCCGCGGCGACGTCAACTCGCCGTGGGACGAGAGCTGGGTCCCGCCGCAGGCCCCGCCGGTGCAGCACGAACCGCGCCACCACGCCCAGCGTCCCGAACCCGTAGCGCACCGAGCGGCGGAACCCCACCGACGATGCCTCGCGGAAGTAGCGGGTGGGCACCGCGACCTCGGTGATGCGGAACCCCGCCGCCACCACCTGCGCCACGAACTCCTGGTCGAAGACGAAGTCGTCGCTGTTGCGCTCCCACGCCACCGCCCGCAGGAGGCGTGCCGAGTACGCCCGGAACCCGGTGTGGTACTCGGAGAGGTGCAGCCCGAACGCGAGGTTCTCCAGGTCGGTCAGGAAGTGGTTGGCCAGCCACTTCCAGGGCGGCATGCCCCCCGCCAGCGGATCGCCCAGGAAGCGCGAGCCCAGCACCATGTCCGCCCGGCCCTCCAGGATCGGGGCGATCACCGCCGGGATGCGGGTCGGGTCGTACTGGTAGTCGGGGTGGACCATCACCACCACGTCGGCGCCCGCCGCCAGCGCCTCGCGGTAGCACGTCTTCTGGTTGCCGCCGTACCCGCGGTTCTGGGGGTGGACCACCACGTCCAGGCCCAGGCGCTGCGCGATCTCCACGGTCTCGTCGCGCGACACGTCGTCGACCAGGATGATCCGGTCCACCACGTCGCGCGGGATGTCGTGGTAGGTGCGCTCGAGGGTCTTCGCGGCGTTGTACGCCGGCATGACGACGATGACCAAGGGGTTACCGTTCCTGCACACGGGAGAATGAGCGCATCCTACCGGAGGACTCCCCGATAGGTCGGGAACAAAGGAGCCGACGCGGGTGACATCGCGGTGACGGACCGAGCGGGTACGCGCACGCCGGTCCGCACGAGCACGCCGCGTGCCCGGACGAGGGTGGCCATGGCCTCGTGGCTTCGAGGACATGAGTTCTCCCTCGCATTCGCTGGGGCGGCCGCGGTCGCCTGGTGCGTCCTCCTCTACATGGGTCGCGGCCTCACGTTCTGGAGTGACGAGTGGGCGTTCATCGACCAGCGCTCGCTCGGGTCGATCAACAGCCTCATGCTGCCGCACAACGAGCACTGGTCTACTCTCGCGATCATCGCCTACCGCGGGCTGTTCGGCATCGTGGGACTGCGCACGTACGTCCCGTCTCTTGCCCTGCTGCTGGCCCTCCACGTCCTCGTCGCAACTGCCGTATTCCGGCTGCTGCTCGGGTCCAGTGGGCCGTGGATTGCGCTCGGCGGGGGAGTCCTGGTCCTCTTCCTCGGCAGCGGGTTTGAGAACCTCCTCTGGGCGTTCCAGATCGGCTTCGTGGGTGCCGACGCTGCGGGCCTTTGGGCGCTCGTCCTTGTCACCGGTACCCCGGGCGCCCGGCAGTATGCGGGCGCCGCACTGCTCCTCACCGCTGGCCTCGCGACGGCCGGGGTGGCGCTCTTCTTCCTCGTCTACGTGGGCGTGGAGCTGCTGCTCGACTCGCACCGCCGGCGTGGGCTTGTCTATCTCGCGCTGCCAGTCGGCGCGTATATCGCGTGGTTCCTGGTCTGGGGCCGCCTCGGCATCGATGCGTACGGTCGCCCGTTCACCGTTGACGCGCTCATGCGACTCCCGGCGTTCGTGACCAGCGGGCTGGGGGTCGGTCTGGGAGCTGCCACGGGCCTCCCGGACGGCGCCGTCCTGGCGCTGCTGGTGCTTTCCATCACCATAGGGGCATGGCGGATCCGCGATGGCCACCCCGTGCCAGCGCGTGTCATCGGCGCCATGGCCGCGCTCATCGCAGAGTACGCACTGATCGGACTCGTCCGCGGCCAGCTCGGTGACTGGGCCGCCGTTTACCCCCGTTACACGTACGAGGCAGCGATCATCGCACTGGTGGGGGTCGCTGCCTGGATCGGGCGACCGGCACTGGCGTCCGCACCGCGCCTGCGCCGAGTGGCCGTGCTGGCCGGCGGCCTGCTGTTCGAACTGCTGTTGATCGTGAACCTGGAGTGGCTGCCCGCGGGCCGCAGCCTCTTTCTCGATCGTGCGGGGCTAACCCGCGGGCTGGTCACCGTGGCGCTCGAGTACGCACACGCGCCTGGCGTGAACCCAGATCATTCGCTGGCCTTGATCCCCTCGCCGGCCCGGGTCCGCCAGCTCGTCGAGACGTATGGCGATCCCCGGCGGGACGCGCTGGTCGGAGGGTCGATTCCTCCCATCACGGCCTCCGAGATGGATCGTGCCCTTGTCAAACTGGCCGACCCGAGCCTGGCTCGGGTTTCCGCCCCGCCGTCGTTCCACGGCACACCGCCGTCGGTCATCAGCGCCACCGGCGCTGCCATCGGCAACGCTCCCGGATGCGACACCATCGATGCCCGGTCAGCCGGAGCGACGGTCGATCTGGCCGTCGGTGCCGCGGCGTATCTGCGCAGCGGGGTATCGGGCACCATCCGGATCGGCGTGGGATACGCCCTGTCACCCCCCACACCAGACGCTGCATCGGAAGCCGTCACTTCTGGCCGGTGGTACCGCATGCAACTCCCGGAACTCGGTGGCCGTGACGTGTGGCAACTTGGGGTATGGCTGCAGGGCGGGACATCGCTCGACGTGTGCACGGACGGTCCGAGGTGAACCGCTCGCGGTGGCCGCTCGCCGGCATCCTGGTCGCGGGCGGTCTGATCGCGATCGCGGTCCGGGTCGCCCTGCTCCCTACCGCTGGGTTCCGGCCTGACCTCGACCAGTTCGTGTTGTGGGCGCACGACATCGCCACCGGGGGCCTCGGCGACGTGTACCGCCAGAACCTCTCGTTTCCCCCAGTCATGGCGTACGTCTTGGCCGGGCTGGGTGTTCTCGATCCTGCGTTCCGCACGGCGACGACCGCCGCCGACCCCGCGGTGCGAGTGCTGATGAAGCTGCCGGCCACGCTCGCCGACGCTGGGCTGGCGGCCGGGGTGGCGTGGAGCCTTCGCAGCCGACCCGGCTGGGCCGTCGTCGGGGCGCTCGGCATCCTGCTGCATCCGGCGGTGCTGTACCTGAGCGCGTGGTGGGGCCAGTTCGAGTCGATCTACCTCCTGTCGGCCCTCATCGCCTACCTGCTCGCGGTCTCGGGTCGGCCGATCCCCGCCGGCGTGGCGCTCGCGATCAGCCTCATGACCAAGCCGCAGGCCTTGCCGTTCCTCGTCCCCTTCGCCGCCTGGGTGCTGGGCCGGCACGGCGTACGCACCGCCGTCGCGACCGCGCTCGCCGGGGCGGTCACCGTCGGCCTGCTGTGGCTCCCGTTCATCGCCGCTGGCGGCCCGCTCGACTACCTGCACAACCTCGCCAAGTACCAGGGCGAGACGTTCTCCGTGGTCTCCCTGCGAGCCTGGAACGTGTGGTGGCTGCTCCAGGAGCAGATCAGTGGCGGGTTCATCAGCGATGCGAGCCGCATCGCCGGGCCGGTGACACTCCGCTGGATCGGCCTCGCGATGGCGGGGCTCGGGGAGGCGCTGGTCTTCCTCGCGGTGCTGCGCCGCCCGACCGCTCGCGGACTGGCCCTCGGCCTGGCGTGCGCGACCCTGGTCGCGTTCTCGCTCCTCACCACCATGCACGAGCGATACGCCTACGGGGCAGTGGTCTTTCTGGCCCTGTTGCTCCCGGAGCGCGGGCCGCGCCTGGCCTGGCTCGCCTTCGGCATCCTCTTCACGCTCAACCTCGTGGCGGCGATCCCGGCCACTCAGGAGCTCGCGTCGATCCCGGTCGGTGGGGCGCCGGGGATCGCCGGCTCGCTCGGCATGCTCGCGCTGACCGCGGCCTGCGTGTGGCTGCTGCTCCGCGAGCCGCCGGTCGGCGCGGCGGGCAGGTCGAAGGGTGCAGTGCCGCGTGACCCGGTCCGCCTGCCCAGCCAGGCCGCGACCGGGATCAATTCCATGGGCAGGTTACCCAGCGAGTAGTACCAGGCGGCGGACGAATTGCGCATCACGCTCGGATAGTCCAGCCACAGGCCAAGCAGCGGCAGGTTCGCCAGGCCGAACACGACTGCCGTGATCCACCAGCAGCGCCTGCGCACGCCGATGAACACCAGCGGCAGCAGCGATGGCTTCATCAGCACGAGGACCGACGGCCAGGCCCACAGCAGTCCCGCCGCGACGAAGGCCGTGACCCACATGTCGGAGTTGCCGTAGATCGTCTCGGAGATCGTTTTGGGAAAGAACACGAGGAACGCAAGCAGGGGCCACGACCATGGCGCTGGCCGAAGCCGCCACACCACGTATGCGACGACCGCGATCGGCACCACCCACCAGAGCCAGAACGGCAGCCAGTGGAACGGGACGAACAGGAACAGGGCCAGCGGCGGGTACAGCACGTCGACCTCGGTCCGCACGACGTACGGCCCATTGAGCTGGTGCGCCAGGTACATCTGGCCGGTCTCGAGCCAGCGGTCGCCCACCGACTTGTAGAACGGGAAATCAAGCCCGATCGCGTGCTGCTGGTCGATGTAGTTCCACAGGTACGCGAACTCCCAGGCGGCCAGCGCGAGGAAGATGCCAGTGGTGACGAGGACGAACCGCCGTCGGCCGACCTGGCCTGGCATCGGAAGGCGCGACATTGCTGTGTGCAGCCGTCGCGACGCCGCCTCGGCCATATCGCTCACCCGGCACCCCTGTGGGGCCTTCGGCCTCGTCGAGGCGCGAGCCGACCGCGGAACGCGACCAGGTACCAGCGCAGGTAGTGCGGCAGCCAGGCCCGCAACCGGAAATGGCTCTCGCCGGCCGTGCGGTCGCGCCACGTGGTCGGCACTTCCGCGAGCGGGCGGCCGGCCAGCGTCGCCTTCACGCACAGCTCCAGTGCCAGTTCGAACCCCGCCTGGCTCTCGATCGTGACCGAGTCGAGGAACGCCCGAGAGTACAGCTTGAAGTTGCTGGTCGGGTCGTGAATGGGGACGCCCGCGAACCAGTGCAGCGAGAGCCCGGCAGTCCGGCTCAGGGTGCGCTTGAGCAGCGGCCCTCCGACCTGTCGGCCCCCTCGCATGTATCGGCTCGCCGCGACCACGTCGGCGCCAAGGCCCGCCAGGCGGACCATGGGCTCGACGTCCCGGGGATCGTCCGAGCCGTCGGCCATCGTGATGAGGACGTACTCGCCGCGCGAGGCCGCGATCCCGGCCTTCATCGCGTTGAGGACACCTCGGCCCAAGTCGTTGCGAACGAGGCTGACCTCTGGCAACTCGTCCGCCAGTGCGCGCACCGGCGGCACCGTCGTATCGGCTTCGAAATCGTAGACGACGAGGATCTCGTGCGGGGTGTGCAGGTTCGCGTTGAGCGCACGCACCACGGGCACGACCCGCGCGCCTTCGTTGTAGACCGGCATCACGACCGACAGCACGGGCGCCAGCTCGTCGGCCACAGGAGCGATCACTCCAGCACCGCCACCTGCTCCTGGCGCAACGCACGCGCCCCGCTCGACAGCGATGCCACCCCCAGGCCGGACGCGGCCAGGGCGATCGCCCCACCGAGCGCCGACGGGGCCACGGTCATGACATGCGCCAGCACCGCGAGCGAGAACGCCTCGGACGCCGGGACACCCAGCGCGGTCGCCGTTCCGACCGCGGCGAGCTCGAACGTACCTACGTACCCAGGGGCGGAGGGCAGCGCCGTTCCGAGCACGGTCACCGCGGCGATCAGCAGTGTCACCGCGGGCGAGAGCGCCAGGCCCAGTGACTGCCCAACGAGCCAGAACGTGACGGCATCCAGCAGCCAGCAGGCACTGCTGATCACCAGCGCGAGGCCCGCCGCAGGCCGCTCGCTCGCGGCGTCGGCGCCGGCGGCCACGAACCGAACGAACCGCACCGAGCCCGCGATCGCACGCGACGGCAGCCGGCGCTCGACCCGCTCCAGCAGGCGACCAACCCACGCGAGTCCCCCGACCAGGAGCCCCGCCACCACGACGATCCCGGCCAGGGACGCGAGCCCGGCGGCCTGCGTGAGCCACGCCGGGGCCCCCAGCGCGTACGCAGCGGCAAACGCGAGGACCGCCAGGCTGGCGGTGTCGAGGACCCGTTCCAGCACCACGGTGCCCAGGACGATCCCGGAGTCCAGGCTCCCGGCGCGGGCGGCGAGGAACGCCCGGATCGGCTCTCCCAGCCGAGCCGGGAGGACCGCGTTGCCCAGGTAGCCGATCAGCAGTATCGGGAGCAGGGTTGGCAGGCGGATCGGCTCGGGGACATGCGCGATGGCAAGCAGGGCGCGCCAGCGGATGGTCCGCAGCACTAGTTGCAGCGCGATCACGCCGAGGATCAGAACCAGCGGCGCCAGTGCGGCATGCTGCAGCTGGGTGGCCGCGTTGGCGAGGTTGACGCCCCGCAGCGCGACCCACAGCGCCGCGACGCTGACGAAGACCCCGAGCGGCGCGGTGAGGAGGCGCCGCAGCCGCAGGCCGGACCCGCCGGCCTCATCGAACGCGGCCATCAGATCCGCCCGGCCACCAGTTCGGCCCGGATCCACGGGATCACTTCGTCGAGCATCTCGTCGAGCGTGGTGGTGGCCTCGAAGCCCAACACTTCGCGCGCCTTGCGCACGTCCGGGACGCGCATCTGCACGTCGTGCTCGAACGGTGGGTCGCTGACGTAGCGGAACGGCCGGTTGCCGTTGACCTTGCGCCAGATCGTCTGCGCCAGCTCCAGCACCGTAGTGCTCTGCGCGGTCGAGAGGTTGAAATCCTGGTGCAATGCGGCGGGCGATTCCATCGCCAGTCGGATCCCGTGCGCCAGGTCCCCGCCATAGGTGTAGTGGCGCACCTGATTCCCCTCACCCAGGATGTGCAGGGGGTCCTGACCACGGAGTACCTTCTGCACAAGATCCGGCACGACGTGGCTCAGGGCGAGCTTCACGTTGCCGCTCATGACCTCGGCGTCGCGGACCGCGCGCCGCTCGCCGATCCCCACGCAGTTGAACGGCCGCAGGATCGTGAAAGGCAGCCCGTACTGCTCCCAGGCGCCCTTCGCGAAGTACTCGCTCGCGAGCTTCTGGAAGCCGTAGGTGGAGCGGGGCGGGGGGCTGGTCAGCTGGGCGCCCTCGGGTGTCGGGAAAACCGTGGCCGACTCGAACACCATGGAGCTCGAGATCACCACGATCCGTTCCAGCCGTCCGTCGCGGCGGGCGGCCAGCGCCGCGTCGAACGTGGAGGCGAGGATCCGCTCGTTCTCGGCAAGCAGGTCGTAGGCGAACTCGTGGAAGTAGCTGATCCCCCCGATCATGGCCGCCGCGGCCACCACCTCGTCCACGTCCGAGGCGAGCTCGCGCAGGTGCCCCACGTCCTTCGCATCGCCGCAGACGAACCGATACCGCGGGTGGCCGTCGTAGCTCTTGGCTGTAGGACCGTACTTGGAGAAGTCGTCGAGCCCCACCACCTCGTGTCCGGCGTCGAGCAGCTCAGCGACCAGGTACCCCGCGATGAACCCGGCCGCGCCGGTGACGAGGATCTTCACCCTCAGATCCCGATCGGCCCGAGCGCGCCCCACACGTCCACCACCGGGCGGTCCCCGAGCTCGAGCGTCCGGTACGCCCGGTGCGGCGCGCCGATCACCAGGATCTCGCTCGCCTCCAGCACGTCCGCCAGCGGCACCAGGCGTGGGTCGTGAACATACGGGTCGGTGCACAGGACACGCGCGCCTTCCCAGGCCAGCAGCTTGCGCAGCTTGTAGCTGAGCGAGGCACGGACGTCGTCCGACTCGGCCTTGAAGGCCATCCCGAGGATCCCCACTGTCCGGCCCCGCAGCTCACCGTAGCGGCGCTTCATGGCGCTCACCAGGTAGGCGGGGAGTCCTTCATTGATCTGCATGGCCGCCTGGCCCATCGGGAAGTGATCCGAGGTGAATGCCGCCAGCTGCATGGTGTCCTTCAGAAGGCACGGGCCCGCGGCGAAGCCGGGCGAGGGCAGATCCGCGGCGCGCGGGTAGTCGCGACGGATCGCGTCGAGCACCGCCTGGTAGTCCACCCCGGCCGCGTCCGCGATCATGAAGAACTGGTTCGCCACGGCGAACTTCATGTAGCGCCAGGTGTTGGTGAGGAGCTTGGCCAGCTCCGCCTCGCGTGTGCCGGTGCGGATGATGGAGACCCCGAGCTGTCGGAACAGCGCCTCGGCGCGGTCGCCAGCGCGAGCGTCGTCGGCCCCGACGACCTGGGGGAGCGTCCCGAGCTCCTCGAGCGCGTGCCCCTCGGCAATCCGCTCCGGGCAGAACGCCACGTCCACTGCCAGCCCACGATCGGCCAGGTTCTTGGCCACGTACTCGGTGGTGCCGGGGTAGACCGTGCTGCGCAGCACCACCAGGGCCCCCGGACGCAGGTGCGGCGCAACCTGATCGAGGGTCCGCTCGAAGATGGTCATGGCGGGGTTCAGGAACTCGTCGATCGGCGTGCCGATCACCACCACCACCACGTCGCTGCGGGCGAGCATGGCAGCATCGCCCGAGAGCTCGAGGGCCCCGGCAGCGAGCATCTCGCGGAGCAGTGGCTCCGCGCCGGATTCCAGGAACGGCACCTCGCCGCGCCCGATCCGCTCGAGCGTCGCGGCCGAGATGTCCTGGATGCCCACCCGCATGCCCGTGCGGGCGAAGCTCAGGGCGAGCGGCAGCCCGACATGCCCGCCACCGCCCACCACGACGACGTCGAGGATATCAACCTCCCTCGCGCGCCTGTCCGCGCGTCCCTGCCTGGGGCGTCTCCGTGACGTCGGCGGGCTGTTGACCGCCAAGACCATCCCTCCTGCTCGCACGCGGCTGGTCCCTGCACCATCCGGTCGCGCGACCTTACCCCGTCCTGCCCCGCCCGCCAATGGTACCGAAGGACCACGCCGGCAGCGGATCGCGCCGTTGACGTGCCGTTGCACCTTCGTCAGGCTGGCAGCGTGACAGTGCAGCAGCCAACTCCGTAGCGTGGGCGAAACCGACACGGCAGACACCGTGGCACGCGCAGCGTCGTCCCCTGGTGCGACGGTGCGCGCGGGGCCACTTGACCGCGTGCTGGACGCCACGAATGGCCTGCGCCTGGCGGCCGGCCGGATCGGCCTGCCGGCCTGGTTCGCGGTCATCGACCTGCTGTGGATCGTGAACCCCACCGCCCTCGGGATCGACGCTCGCCACTACCAACGGGCCGCAGACGCCTGGCTCAGCGGGGGCGATCCGTGGAAGGTGACCGAGCACGGGATCGCTTACTCCGCGGGGCCGCACACGCTCCTCTTCTACGCACCCACGAGCCTGCTGCCGGCATGGGCATCGGCTGCCCTCTGGATGGCGGCCGGCCTCGCGGCATCCGCCTGGCTCGTGCGACGACTCGGCCTTCCGTGGTGGTGGCTGGCCTTCCCGCCGCTGGCACACTCGATCTGGAACGGCAACCCGCAGACGATTGCCCTCGCGCTGCTCGTGCTGGGCGGCCCGCTCGCCGCGGCGCTGGCTGCCGGGCTCAAGCTGTACACGGGCGTCGCCCTGGTGAAGCGCTGGCGGGAAGGATTGGTTGCCGCGGCCGTGCTCCTCGTCACGCTCCCGCTGCTGCCCTGGCAGCTGTACCTGCACGACGGGCTGGGGGTGGCCAACCTCGCGGCAACAAGCTGGAATGGGAGCGCCTGGCGGTTTCCGATCCTGATCCCGCCCACGCTGCTCGCGCTGTGGGTGTTGCGCGACCGCGGCGCGGAGTGGCTCGCCATTCCGGCGGTGTGGCCGGCCACCGAGTTCTACTACGTGGCGATGGCGCTGCCGGCCGTGGCGGGGTATCCCGTGCTGGCCGCCCTGCTGGCCCTCCCCATGCCGCTCATGACGCCGCTCGTGGTGATGGGGTATGCCGCGTGGGTGCGCTGGCCGGGACATGAGATCCGCGTGCGGCGCTTGCGACCAAGCTAGACCGACCGGTCGATGCGGTGCCACGGCAATCCTCTAACCGCATCTGCCAAGCAAGGACGCATCCCGACTCGTCGTTGAAGCTTCACGTACCACGTAGCCCTGCCGCGGGCGAGCGGAGGCGGGCGTGGGCGATCGATGGCCCACTCGGCCGGCCACCCCGCCCCGATCCTGCGTGCCCACGGAAGGAGGCCCGCCGCTCTGTGGGGCTGCGGGCCTCCTGTTGTGTCGCAACTGCGACGAGTGCTACAGCCCCAGGTACGTGATCGTGAAGCTCAGCGACCCGACGTTGTCGGGGTAGTAGGTGTCGTTGACGTTCAGGGTGATGCTGCCGCTCGCCGACAGAGTGTAGCTGTACGCGTGGGCGGGGTTGAAGGCGCCCCAGTCGACGCACGCGCCGTTGACGAACAGGCGGCCCCGGCAGGCACCGAGGCCCGGCCACCCCTCCTGCCAGGTCAAAGCCTCGTTGTAGCCGTTGTAGCCGTTGTTGTACTGGGCATCGACCAGGCCGAACGTGGCGTTGAACCACTCGCCGCTGACCGAGATCTCGAACTGCCCGTTCAGGCCGGACGGGAGCGTGACCGTGGCGCCGCTCGGTGATGCGGAAACCACGGTGCCGGAGGCGACCGCCGGGTTCACCAGGTAGACGCACACGTTGTACGGGTTGGACCCGATGAAGTAGCCGGACGTGGTTGTGCCGGCGATGGCCGGATCGCTGTTCACATAGGTGAACGGAGCTGTCACCAGGCCCATCGGATTGCAGTTCGGGTTGGGAGTCGGGCTCCCGGTCCCATCCGGCCCGGTGAGGGGCCGGAACTGCAGCCAGACGTCCGCGTTCGTCCAGTTGTTCTGGGCGCCCGCTGAATTCGTCCGGTGCGTCTCGTTGATGATCCCGCTCGCCGAGCGAACGAAAGTGGCCGTGTACGTGCCAGCCCATGTGACGCTGGCCGCCGGGGTTGCCGTGATCCCGGTTGCCGGTGCGGCCATGGCTGGAGCGGCCACGACCGCGGCGAGCATGCTCGCGAGGATGAATGCTGAGATCCGTCGCATCGACGATCTTCCTCCGCTCACGCCACAGGCCGGTCTCGCCACTGGCTGGCCGCGCGAACAGCGAACAGCACCGGAGCGGCGTCTTCGCGCAGCCCGTATGAGAGGTGCGTTGCGGCTCACCGGCTTGCAGTGCGATGGGGTCACCCCGCTGCACGTTGCAGTTGCCTTGAAAGCCAACGCGGGCAGGCAACGAACGTCGCAGGTCCGACCTCGTCGCGCGGCGGGAGCCTCTGCTACTCCCCCGCGTACAGCCCCCGATCCACCCCCAGCCGCTCGAACAGCTCCACGAACCTGCGCCGGAACTCCGACCGCGAGAAGCGCTCGGCCTGAGCGCGGAGGGCGGCACGGTCGAAGGAGGACGAGTCGAGCCGCCCGATCGCCTGGGCGAGGGCGTCGGGGGTGGCGTCCCGGCAGTGCTGGAAAAGCGCTGACGGCGGAGGCTCTTCAGCGACGACAGGATAGGGTGTCGGGCTGCCCTCGGGTCACCCCCTCCCGGCTTGGCGGAGGACGGCGGCCAGGAGCCGCCTGACCTCGGCGGGGTCGGCCGGCAGGGAGGCGTCGCGCCGACCGCGGGTCTCGGCCCGGAGCCGGTAGGCGCGCTGGCGGCAGGCAGGGCTGCAGAAGAGGCGCCGGCGCCCGGTGGCCGCCCGGTCGAGCGGGGCGCCGCAGACCAGGCAGCCCGGTGTTCGGTGACGGAACACGCT
>JAJYGO010000044.1 GCA_021785115.1 Chloroflexota bacterium
ACCGATGAAGGCGGCGCGCGCCCCGTGTGAGAGGGCCGCCCTCCCGTCGCCCGCGGCGGGCCGGCACGCCCGGCCCCGACCGCGAGAACAGCCGATGAAGGGCGCGTGAAGGGCGCGTGCAGGTCGTGTGCGCGCCGAGTCCTCGCGCATGCCTCCGAAGCCGTGACGGTCGCGCGTTTCTCCAGGTGGCGGCCGCCCCGGAGATCGACAAGCCCGAAGGTCCTTCGTCGGCTGGGGCCTTCGACCCGTTCGCGACCGCGCGTCCTGAGGACCATGCCCCCCAGATTCCGTCTGCACCACCAGGGGATCGCCGGGGTGGGGGAAGGAGACGAGGATGCGGCTGCTGTCGGATGAGGAGCCCAACCCGGGCGGCACGCAGGACTTCGCCGGCCGGGCCCGCGAGCGGGGGCGGGTGCGGGCGACGCTCGAGTCGTTCGCCTACCTGCCGCCGTTCGGGCCAATGTTCAAGAAGGCGTCGCCCTTCTACGCCGAGTCGTACTGGTACTGCATGGGGGGCATCACGTTCCTCATGTTCGTCTACCTCACGGTGAGCGGCGTGATCCTCGCCTGGCTCGGGCCGTTCTGGTGGCTGACGAGCCCGATCGGACGGATGCTGAAGTCCACCCACTACTGGGCGGCGCAGGCGTTCTTCTTCTTCCTCGTCCTGCACGTCGTGCGGGTGTGGGCGACGGGAGCCTACCGGGGGCGGCGCTGGATCAACTGGGCCATCGGGATCACGATCCTGCTCGTCGGGTTCGGCGAAAACCTGTTCGGGCTGC
Source organism: Chloroflexota bacterium (assembly GCA_021785115.1). The sequence continues at coordinate 780 of JAJYGO010000044.1, forward strand.
TCGCCCGCGGTGACTGGGAGTCCCAGTTCGTCGCGATGCACTCCGACGACATGCTGTTCACGCAGCCGTTCTTCCTGCACCTGTTCGGGCCGGGCAACTTCACCGCCGACCTCACCATCCACGTGGCGCTGATCCCGGTGCTGATGTTCGGGCTGATCCTCGCCCACGTGACCCTGGTCCGCGTCCAAGGCATCGCCCGTCCGCTGTGACCTTCGGGAGGAGACCATGACGATTCGCACTCGCAGGCGCCGCCCAGGTCCGCCCGGGCACCGTGTGTGCCACTGCTACTGGAAGTACCCGGTCATCGCGATCGTGCTGGCGGGGGTGCTGGTCGTGCTCGCGGTCTTCGCCGGATCGCCGGACTGGCCGCGCGCGACGATCGCCGGGGCATCCCGGCAGGATCCGGGCGGCACGATCCTCGCGTTCACGCAGGAGCTCGACGGGACAGCAGCCTCGTGGATGAACGCTCCCGAGCAGGGCGTCGGGCGGCCCGATTCCACGTTCGTGATCGACCCGCTGCGCGCCTACGCGCCGCTGCTCGGCGCATCGGTGCAGCGGGCCCTCGGGACGTGGGAGGCGGCGGGGCCGCGCCAGCGTCACGCCTGGGCATCGAACTACGACCGCGCGCTCGCGACGATCGAGCCCGGTGCCATGGGCTCCTCGGCCGGCATGGGCTCGGCGATGCCGAGTCCCGACTTCGCGAAGATCGGCATGCTCCGCGGAGACTTCGGACCGGTCCCGGCGATCGTGCTGGCCGACCTCGGCCTCGCCCGGCGAGGGTACCTGGAGCAGTACCTGATCGGCACGAGTCCCGGCCACTCGATGCACCTCACCACGATCTGGCTCTACGACCAGCCGCTGATGCTGAATACCGCCGTCGCGAACGGGCTCACCGACGACCAGTGGGGCATGGTGAAGGAGCGGGGCTTCCCGGTCGGCCCCTGGTACCTGATCCTGCCCGCGGTCGCGCACGTGCTGCTGCCCGGCGGATCGACCGGGACGGGCTTCCTCCTCTGGAATCTCGCGTTCGCGCTGTTCTTCATGTTCGCGGTCCCGTTCCTCCCGGGGCTTCGGGACCTGCCGGAGCGCCTTCGCCTGCACCGCCTGATGTACCGGTACCCGGCGGGCAGGCGTTCCGAGCTGGGGCGAGAGGCGGAGACGGACGCAGGAGCCGACCTCCTGGCGACCGGTCCCATCGCAGAGAGCAAGCCGCAATGATCCGGCGCTGCGCGCTCGCGGAGATGGCGCTGTTTGCCGCAGCCTCGGCAGCGGGGGTCTGGGGACTCGGGGAGGCGTTCCACGGCGATGTCTGGTGGCTCGCGGTCACCGGGGTCTCGCTGCTCGTCCTCTCCAGGCAGATGGGGAGGATCCAGGACCGGGCGCCGCGGCGCCGGGCGGCGGGGGACTCCCCGGTGATGACGGCGGCCCGCAGAGCGTTCGATCGGGCGGGGAGGACCGAGGACCCGCGGGCCTCGGCGCCCCTGCCGAACCCCACCACCTCGGAGAAGGTCCAGGAGGAACGACCATGAACAGGATCCACCGGGATGCCGTGACCGTAGCGGTGGGGATCGCCGTGCTGGCCGGCCTCATCTGGTGGTTGCTCGCGACCGTCAACCCCATGCGCTGACCGCTCCCGGCCCACCCCTGCTGCGTCCGCGCAGATCCTTCGCCTCCCGTTCACGGACCGTTCACGCTGGCGCCCGAGCGTCGAGGTGGTGGAACAGAGCGGGAGGCGGCGGACATGAGCGATGGGGGCACGCAACCGGTCATCGGGCCCAGGTGGCGGAGCGGGGCCAGGCCGGCGGCGTTCGCGCCTGGATCCACTTCTGGCACGATGTCGTCGGCGTTGACCCGCACCTGTTCGCCTACCTCGTGGCAACGGCGGAGACCCTGGTGGCGCTCGGACTGGTGCTCGGCGCGTTCAGCAACGTCACGAACCTGATCGGCGGGCTGCTCGCGTTCGTCATCTGGCCGACGGCCGAGGGCTTCGGCGGGCCCTGCACGGTTGACGCCATGGCTCGGTCGTCCCCGGAGCCGGCTTCACGGCCGGCGCACGATCTCTTCACCGGCCCTTCATCCGGATGCCGGATACCACACACCATGGCTCGAGGGGGATGGCGCCCATCGGATCGGCGAGGGACAAACCGCACCGAAGGCCAGGCGAACGGCGCGAAGGCGCGGCGCGTGGCCGAGCAACAGCGCCGTCAGGCCCTGCGCAGGCGAGCCACGCGCCGCCGGCGGGCGATCCGGGCCCTGGGCGCGGCGGTGGCGGCCCTCGTCGTGGTCGGCGCCGGGTTGCTCGTCCTCGAGTCCCGGGCCGCGCCGCAGCAGCGCGCGAGGGCCGAGACCGCGCTGCTCTCGGGGACCGCGGTGGCTGCGCGGGCGGCTGGGTGCGGCCCGGTTCGCGACGTGGGGTCCTACCAGCCGACCGGGGAGGACCGAGCCCACGTCACGGCGCTCCCGCCCCTCTCGAGCTACCCTTCGAGGCCACCGGCATCCGGGCCGCACTTCGCCGCGCCGCTCGGCGGGGGCGTCTACGCCTCACCGCCCTCGCTCGGCGAGGCCATCCACTCCCTCGAGCACGGCGCCGTCGACATCTGGGTCTCCCCGTCGCTCTCGCCCGCGGCGCTGCGACCGCTCGTCGCCGCGTTTGCCGGTGCGGACCACGTCCTGATCGCGCCCTACGACTACCCGGGGCCGGGCGGGACGCTGCCCGCGGGCGCGCGCGTCGCGCTCGTCGCCTGGCAGCACGTCCAGTTCTGCGCGAGGCCGAGCATCGCGGTCGCCCGCGCCTTCGTCGGCGCCTACCGTTACGAGGGAGCTGACCCCGGGGCCTACCGCGGCGACGCGCCGGAGCTCGGCGCGCCGATCTGAGCCAGTCACGGCGAAGGATGAGATGGTGTCGAAGCGACGCAGGGGGGGACAACGGATCGGCAAGAATGGTCCGCGCGAGCCCTGGATGACCCCCGTCCACCGCCGAAGGTTCCCGATCGACGCACGAGTGCGCCGGAGCCGCGTCGCCGCCGGCCTGATGGGCCTCGGGGCCGCGCTCGGACTGGCCCACCTCCTGCAGATGATCGGGCTCGTCGGGTTCCTGCCGATGGGACCGCACGAGCTCTACTATCCGCTGGCGCTCCTGGTCGTCCTGGGAGGGGCCATGGCGCTGCCGGCCCGGTGAGGAATGCGGAAGTCCCGAGGAGCCTCGTGCGGGCTCATGGCTCGGGGGACCGCGGGTGAGGCTCCGCCCCATTCCCCCCACTCGTGGGAAGGCCGGTTTGCTCGTGCCCGTGTCCTCCTGCGCCGGGTGCGTGCCCGTGCCCGGCACCGCAACCACCGCCGGCGCCGTGGGTGCGCGCCATGAGCAGGGGTCCGAGAAGGAAGATCCCCACCAAGAGCAACGAGCCGAGCGGCAGGCGAAGCGCGACGAGCGCCACGATCGCCACGGCGGCGACCACCCACACCCACGGCCGGTTGCCCGGCGATCGACGCTGCCCCAAGGCCATTGCCCACCGCTCCTTTCACGGGCGAGGGTGCACGGGGCGCGTGAAGCGGCGATGAACCTCGGGTGGACGCGCGGTGCGCTCCCTGTGTTGCCTCCCGGGCAAGGTGGGACACGGCATGTGCGCTGGGGAGGCCGGCCACCGGGCAGCGCTCCAGGGCCGATGAGGGGGTAGTGTCGTGATGCGCGGGTACGAGATGAGCGCCGGGGAGATCCAGGACCGACTCCGCCGCATCGGCATCCTCACCCAGCTGAACTCGATCTCGGCCGCGGTCCGGGCGGTCGGGCTCGGGCTGCTCGACGACCACGTCCGCCGCTGCATCGCCGCGAGCCTCGAGCGCGGTGAGGACCAGGGGAAGGTCGATGAGCTCGTCGCGGCTGTGGCGATGTTCGCGGGTCACTCGACGAGCCGGAAGGTGGTGGGCATGCGATGACGGGAGCCGAGATCGCAGTCACGGCAGCGGGTGCCGGTCTCGTCGCCGTCCTCGGATGGTTCTTCTTTGGGCCCAGGCAAGCGCGGCGAGCCGAGGTCCGGGGCGACGTCCAGGAGGTCGAGATCACCGTGAAGGGCGGGTACTCGCCGAACCTGATCCGGGCGAGGGAGGGGATGCCCCTTCGGCTGATCTTCGACCGTCAGGAGTCAAGCGACTGTTCCTCCCGCGTGGTGTTCCCGGACTTCGGGGTGAGCAAGTCGCTCGCCGCCTTCGGGAAGACCACGGTGGAACTCGTGCCGGAGCGAAGCGGGGAGTTCGGGTTCGCCTGCGGCATGAACATGCTGCACGGCACCCTGGTGGTGGAGCCCGCAGGCGGAAACGGGCGGGAGCCACGGGCGGGTGAGGGACGCGGGCCGGCCGAGGCGGCCGCCTCGACCGGGGTGGAGACCGCCCCGCACGAGGGCCATGTCCACGAGACGGCCAGGGCGATCGGAGTGGGCCCGACGCTCGAGGTCGAGAAGACGAGCCGGGTGGAGTTCGCTCTGCGCGGCAGCGGGGTGACCTGCCCGACCTGCGTGACCAACATCCAGACGGTGCTGGATCGTCTCCCGGGCGTGGACCGGGTCCAGGCGAACTTCGGGGCGGAGCGGGTCACGGTGGACTTCGATCCGGCCCGGGTTCGCGTGGAGGACCTGGCGAAGGCCATGGCCTCGGCAGGCTACCGGGTGCAGGAGCGTCCCGAGCCGGGGTCACAGGGCACCGAGGACGCCGAGGCCGCGGCCCGGCGGGCCGAGATCGCCGACCTCACCCGGCGGGTCGTGGCGGGGGCCATCCTGACCGCCCCGGTCCTGTTCGCGGTGATGGTGGGCGACTACCTGAAGGCCTCCTGGCTGCCCGGGATCCTGTCCAACCACTGGTTCCAGCTCGCGCTGATCGCTCCGGTGATGGGCTACACGGGGTGGCCCATCCACCGCACCGGGTGGCTGACCCTTCGCCACCGCACGGCCGACATGAACACCCTGATCACCATGGGGTCCACCGCGGCGTTCCTCTACAGCCTGGTGGTGACCCTGTTCTCCGGGCTCTTCCCGGCGAGCCTCCGCTCGGTCTACTACGAGGCGGTGGGGGTGATCCTGACCCTGATCCTGCTCGGGAGGCTGTTCGAGGCGAGGGCCAAGGCGGGGACGGGCGAGGCCATCCGTGCGCTGATCGGCCTGCAGGCGAAGGCGGCCCGGGTCCTTCGCGGGGGCGAGGAGGTCGAGATCCCGGTGGAGGAGGTGCAGGCAGGCGACGTCGTCTCGGTCCGGCCCGGGGAGAAGGTCCCCGTCGACGGTGAGGTCACCGAGGGGCGCTCGGCCGTGGACGAGTCGATGGTGACCGGTGAGCCCATCGCGGTGGAGAAGGGCCCCGGTGACACCGTGATCGGCGCCACCATCAACCAGACCGGAGCATTCCGGTTCCGGGCCACGAAGGTCGGCAAGGAGACGATGCTCGCCCAGATCGTGAAGCTGGTCGAGCAAGCCCAGGCCTCCAAGGCGCCCATCCAGCGCCTGGCCGACCTGGTGGCCTCCTACTTCGTCCCCGCGGTGATCTTCATCGCGATCGGAACGTTCGTGGCCTGGTTCGATCTGCACCAGGTCTCGGCGCTCACCTTCGCCCTGGTGGCGGCGGTGGCCGTGTTGATCATCGCCTGCCCGTGCGCGCTCGGGCTGGCCACGCCGCTGTCGGTCATGGTGGCGACCGGCAAGGGCGCCGAGCGGGGGATCCTGATCCGTTCGGCCGAGGCGCTGGAGACCGCCCATCGCCTCGATACGATCGTGCTGGACAAGACCGGCACGATCACCAAGGGCGAGCCCTCGCTCACCGACGTGGTCGCGGTTGAGGGCTTGGACGACGAGGAACTGCTCCGGCTGGTGGCCTCGGCCGAGCGCTCCTCGGAGCACCCCCTGGCCGGGGCCGTGGTGCTGGGGGCCCGGGACCGGGGGGTCCGGCTGGAGGAGCCCTCGGAGTTCGACTCGGTCACCGGTATGGGGATCCGGGCGAGGGTGGACGGCCACGCGGTGCTGGTGGGGCGGCGGAGCCTGCTGGAGGCGCAGGGGATGAATCCGGCGCCGCTGGACGAGGCCGTCGAGCGTCTCGGCGCAGAGGGCAAGACCGCCATCTACGCGGGCATCGACGGTCGACCGGCCGGGGTGGTGGCCGTGGCCGATACCTTGAAGGAGGGCTCGGTCCAGGCAGTCGCGGCACTGCAGCGGCTGGGCCTGGAGGTCGTCATGATCACCGGAGACAACCGGAGGACCGCCGAGGCCGTGGCGCGGCAGGTGGGCATCGGTCGCGTGCTGGCGGAGGTGCTGCCGGAGGAGAAGTCCCTGGAGGTCCGAAGGCTCCAGGACGAGGGAAAGCTCGTCGCGATGGTGGGCGACGGGATCAACGACGCCCCGGCCCTTGCCCAGGCGGACGTGGGGGTCGCCATCGGCACCGGAACCGACGTGGCGATCGAGTCCTCCGACGTGACCCTGATCTCGGGGGAACTCGGTGGGGTGGTCACGGCCATCGCCCTGTCGCGGGCCACGATGCGCAACATCCGCCAGAACCTCTTCTTCGCCTTCGGCTACAACACCGTGGGCATCCCCGTCGCCGCCGGTGTGCTGTACCCGGTACTGGGGCTGCTGCTGAGCCCGATGATCGCCGCGGCGGCAATGGCCCTGTCCTCGCTGTCGGTGGTGGGCAATGCCAACCGCCTGCGGAGGTTCCATGCAGGTGCGGGCGCGCACGCGACCGTTCGCCTCGTGACCCCGCTGGTCGAGGTCCGAGAGCACGAGGGGCGAAAGATGGCGACGGTGAGGGACCCCGTGTGCGGCATGGAGATCGATCCTTCGAGCGCCGCGGCGACCGAGGAGTACGAGGGGCAGACCTACTCCTTCTGCTCGGAGGCATGCCACGCCAAGTTCGAATCCTCCCATGTCGGCGGGCGTGGAAAGCTTGCACCATGAGCGCGCCCCGTGACGGTTCCGGAGGGTCCCCGCGCGCCGTCGAGATTCTCCGCGAGCGCCTCGCCCGCGGGGAGATCGGCGAGCAGGAGTATCGCGAGCGCCTCGCGGTGCTGCACGCGTCCTCATCGCGGCCGCCAGCACGACCTCGGTCGCGCAGCCCGTCCGTGCCGCTCGTGGTCGCCATCACGGTCCTCGTGGCCGCGGCGTCGCTCGCCGTGCTCGCCGCCTGGCCGACGGGAGGCTTCGTCGAGCGGATCGCCGGGGGCCCCGGGTGCCGGGTTCCGGCGCTTCCCGGACGGACGGTCGATGTGACCCTCTCCGACATGATGGGGGGCATGACGGCGACCGGCGCCATGATGAGCGTGACCCTCGCCCCCTCGGTCGTTCCCGCGGGCGAGGTGTCGCTTCGCGTCGCGAACGCCGGCAGCCTCGTCCACGAGCTCGTGGTGCTTCCGCTTCCCCGAGGGACGGGCGTGGGCACCCGCCCGGTCGGCGCGGACGGGCGCGTGAGCGAGGCAGGGAGCCTCGGGGAGGCGTCGAGGACCTGCGGCGAGGGGGCCGGGGCGGGCATCTCCCCGGGAGCGGTGGGCTGGGTCACGCTGCGCCTCGCACCGGGTCGCTACGAGCTCATCTGCAACTTCCCGTGGCACTACGCCATGGGGATGCACGCGGAGCTCGACGTTACCTGACCACCTCGTCCGAATGCGGATCATCCGATATTCGAATGATTGGTTGATAACATGAGGGCATCGAGGCGCAAGGAGACGCGGTGGAGCTCAAGGATGGCCTGTACGCGCAGTTCGCTCGGGTGGGCAAGGCTCTCGCGAGCCCGAGGCGGCTCGAGCTGCTCGAGGTGCTCGCGCAGGGGGAGCGCAGCGTCGAGCCGCTCGCCCGAGCGGCCCGCATGAGCGTGGCGAGCGCCTCGGCACACCTGCAGATCCTGCGCGAGGCGCATCTCGTCGAGTCCCGCCGGGAGGGGACCCGGATCCACTACCGGCTCGCGGACGAGTCGGTTGGCCGCCTGCTCGCCGCCCTTCGGGAGGGCGCCGCGGCGCGCCTTCCCGACCTCGAGCGGGTCGCCCGAGACTTCCTCGCCCGCAAGGCGAGCCTGCGGCCCGTGGGTCGGGCCGAGCTCGAGGAGCGGCTGCGCGCGGGCGACCTGGTCGTGCTGGATGCGCGCCCGGCCGAGGAGTACGGGGCCGCCCACATCCCCGGGGCGATCTCGGTCCCCGTGGACCAGCTGGAGGCGCGCCTCGCGGAGCTTCCCGCCGACGTCGAGATCGTCGCCTACTGCCGCGGACCCTACTGCACGCTCGCGGCCGAGGCGGTGGAGCTCCTCTCGGCCCGGGGCTTCCGGGCGCGGCCGCTCGAGGACGGCCTCCCCGAGTGGAGCCTCGCGGGGCTGCCCGTGGCGGTCGGCGCGGGGGCGGCCGCATGACGACCAAGGTGCTCGTCATCCTGAACGACCCGGCCTACGGCACCGAGCGCTCCTACAACGGACTCCGGCTCGCAGGCGCCCTCGCCCGCCGGGAGGGGGTCGCGGTGCGAGCGTTCCTGTTCGGGGACGCCGTGGGCTGCGCCGTGGCAAGCCAGCGAGTGCCCGATGGCTACTACCACCTGGACCGCATGGTCGCCGGCGTGCTCCGCCACGGGGGCGAGGTCGCCTGCTGCGGGACGTGCATGGACGCCCGGGCGATCTCCGAGGAGGCGCTCGTGCAGGGCGCTCGGCGCTCGACGCTCGAGGAGGTGACGGAATGGACCCTGTGGGCCGACAGGATCGTGAGCTTCTGAGCGCGCGGGCCGGCCGGGATGGCCGGGCCGCGCGTGACGGCCGAGCCGATGCCGCCGCAGTCGGAGCCCGGCCGGAGACGCCCGGGCGGAAGGGGGCGGCGCCGTGCGCCCCCGCGTGGTGATCCTCGGCGGCTCCTTCGGCGGCCTGACCACCGCCTACGAGCTCCGGCGCCACCTCGGGCCCGAGCGGGTGCAGATCACGCTCGTCTCACGCGAGGCGCGCTTCACCTTCGTCCCGTCCCTGCCGTGGGTCGCCATGGGGACTCGGAGCCTCGCGCAGATCTCGGTTCCCCTCGCGGGCCCGCTCGCCCGCCGGGGGGTGGCCTTCGCCAGGGAGACCGCGCTCCGCATCGACCCCGATCGCCGGGTGGTGGTGACCGACCGCGGCGAGCACCCCTACGACTTCCTCGTCCTCGCCACCGGCCACCGCAGCGCGAACGAGGCGGTGGCGGGGCTCGGCCCCTTCGAGGGACCGGGGCACTCGCTCATGTCGGCACCGGAGGCCGAGGAGCTTCGCGGGGCGGTCGCGAGGCTCCTCTCGGATCCCGGGCCGGTCGTCGTCGGCGCCGCGCCGGGTGCGAGCTGCATCGGGCCGGCGTACGAGTTCGCCTTCGAGCTCGACCATCTGCTGCGCCGGCGCCGGCTGCGCCGCCTCGTGCCGATCACCTTCGTCACGCCCGAGCCCCATCTCGGGCACATGGGCATGGGGGGAGTGGGCAAGCTCCGCCAGTTCCTCGAGGGCGAGCTCGAGGAGCGCGACATCGGCTACCGCACCTCCGCGGCGATCACGAGGATCACCGCCGAGGCCGTCGAGGTGGAGGGCGTGGGAGCGATCCCCTCGGTTCTGTCCCTCGTCATCCCTCCGCTCGCCGGCGTGCAGGCCGTGGCGGAGAGCGAAGGGCTCTCCAACCCCAAGGGGTTCGTCCCGGTCGACGCCCACTACCGCCATCCGGGCCTCGAGGGCGTCTACGCCGTCGGCGTGGCGGTGGCGCTCCCGCCGGTCGAGGAGACCCCGGTGCCGGTGAACTTCCCGAAGACCGGGCACATGACCGAGCAGATGGCCACGATCGCCGCCCGCGACCTCGCGGCGCGGATCGAGGGACGCCCCGCGCCGCCGACCCGGGAGCTCGCCGCAGCGTGCGTGCTCGACCTCGGCGACCGGGGCGCCTACATGGCCGTCGATCCCGTGCGGCCACCGCGGGACCGGATCCCGAGGCTCTCCGAGGGGCGACGATGGCTTCTTGTCAAGCGCGCCTTCGAGCGCGCCTACCTGTGGCAGGCGGGTCGGGGGCGGCGCCTGCCGACCGCCCTCGGGTGGTGACGTCACCCTGACGACCCGCCGGAGGTGAAGATGCCCCCGGGCACTACGGGCCCCAGGTATGCTCCCTGCGCGGCCGCCGAGACGGCGGGCGCGCAGGGAGCCGCCCGCGGGTGCGTCGAGGGGCTCAAGTCTCTCGGCGGGAGGTGTCGAGGGTTGGACGTCTTCGCGCTGCTGAACTCGGGCAAGGCGAGGCAGCGCGCCGACGACCTTCAGGGCCGGCTGAGGCGACGAATGGACGAGCTCGAGCAGGAGCGACAGCTCTCTCCGTCGCCGCCGGTCGTCGTGGGGGGCGCGGTGGTCATCCCCGGGGGGCTGCTGGAGCGTCTGCGCGGCGAGCGCAAGGACGACCCGAAGGTGCACCCGAAGCTCACCGAGCGCGTCGAGCGCCTCGCGGTCGGCGCGGTGATGGCCACCGAGCGCGCGCTCGGGCGGGCGCCGCGCGAGATGCCTCGCAACAACCCGGGCTTCGACATCCTCTCCAAGGACCCGGCGACGGGAGGCCTGTTCTTCATCGAGGTGAAGGGCAGGGTCGAGGGCGCGCCAACCGTCACCGTGACCAAGAACGAGATCCTCACGGGCCTGAACAAGCGGGACCAGTTCGTCCTGGCCCTTGTGGCGGTGGCTGACGACGAGACAACGGCGGTTCGGTATCTTCCAGCCCCGTTCGTCGGGTCCGAAGACGCATACTTCGACGTGACGAGCGTCGACTACGAATGGGGCAAGTTGACCGCCAGGGCGACGGAGCCGCCCGGGTTGACGGGGTCGATTGGAGCCGGATGAGCGCGGGCGGCCGGTTCCTGGCCCGTGGGCGTGACCACAGAGGGGAGGGCGTGTGACGGCGAGACGGGCGCAGGCCCCACCGAGCCCATCAGAGGCAGACGCGGTCATCGCCGAGATGGTCCGCCGGCTCGTGGAGCGCTTCCACCCCCTGCGCATCCTCCTGTTCGGGTCTCGGGCACGCGGGGGCGCAGACCCGTGGAGCGACGTCGATCTGCTGGTCGTGGTGCAAGAGGCGAAGGATCCGCGGGCGCTGGCCGTGCAGATGCGCCGGGCACTCGCCGACATGCCGCTGCCGAAGGATGTCCTGGTGGCCACACCCGAGGACGTTGCCCGGCGCCGAAACGTCATCGGCGATGTCCTGCGTCCGGCCCTTGCGGAGGGAAGGGTCCTGTATGAGGCCGGCTGATTCGGGGGGTGGGGCGGATTGGCTTCGGTATGCCGAGGAGGACCTCGCCGCCGCCCGGCATGTCCTGCAGGCCGGGGATGCACCGCGAATCGCCTGCGGCCTCGCGCAGCAGGCGGCCGAGAAGGCGTTGAAGGCGGCGCTCATCGCGTTCGACATCGACTTCCCCAAGACCCACGACCTGCGTGACGACGAACTACGACTCGCTGTTCGAGGAGGCCTCCAAGGCCGCCGGCGTCCCGGTCGCCGTGCTTCCCCGCCACACGCCCGCGGCGGGCCAGCGCTGGGTCCTCAAGATGCACGGCTCGGCGGACCGGCCGAAGGAGGTGGTCCTGTCCCGCAGCGACTACCTGCGCTACGCGGACCGCCGCGGTGCGCTCGCCGGCATCGTGCAGGCGATGCTCATCACCAAGCACATGCTCTTCGTGGGGTTCTCGCTCAACGACGACAACTTCTTTCGCATCGCAAGCGACGTCCGCCAGGCCCTGTCGGGCGAGGAGGCGCAGGCGCATCCCGCCTTCGGCACCGCGCTCACGCTCCGAGCCGATCCCATCAAGGGCGAGCTCTGGGCCGGGCAGATCGACACGGTCCCCATGGTCAAGGAGACTTCCCCCGACGAGGAGGCGGCTCTCGAGCGGCGAGCCGCCCGGCTGCTCGAGATGTTCCTCGACCGGGTGCTCGCCGAGGCGACGGTGCATACACGCTACCTGCTGCGCCCGGCGTTCGACGGGCTCCTGAGTGAACCCGAGCGTCGCCTGCGTGACGACGTCCATGCGCTCGCGCGAGGCAGCGGGGGAGCGGCCGGGGGCACCCCGGCCTGGGCGGTCGTCGAACGCATGCTTCGCGACCTGGGGCATGCGGAGGAGCCGGGGGGCGCCCCGTGACCGCAGGCCCCTGAGCCCTGTGGGCATGGGCGGCAGCGATCTGCGGGTGGGCCGCACCTCGGGTGCGACGATCCGTGGGAGACCGCTTCCGTTGGCTCCGGTCACGCGGTGACGTCTCGGGCTCTGCCCGCCTTCTTCGGCGTGGCCCTCGCGCCGGCGATGGCCCCCGGGACCACCACGGCGTGGCGCTCCAGGCCCTTCGGGTCAGTCCCTGCGCGGCCCTTCCACGGCTCGCTTGCACCGGAGGCGTGGTGGGCCGGGGCTGTACGAGCTCGATGATCGGATCCTCGCCGTGCCGATCAGTGCTCTGTGGGGGCCCCAGGCCCGGGCCTTGGAGGCTGCGGCTGCCGTAGGAAGCTCACCGGCTGGCGCGGGTTGAGCGTGGACCCGCAGGAGGTTCGTTCAGACGCCGGGGCCGTGCAGCCGATACCTGATGCATCCGGTCAAGCCGAACGTCCGAGAGCGGAGGTCCAGTGCCGGCGGGAGGATCGGCCCAGCAGGAGTACGAGCGGCGCCGCGCGCGGGAGCGCGAGCGCATGCGACGGGCCCTCCCCGTCAGTGTCGCCTTCGTCGTCGTGGGGCTCGTCGCCGGCTACCTCGTCACCCTTGCGGCGGTCGCGGCGATCGACCACGCGTTCGCCGGTTCGACGCGATCCCACGTGCAGCTCGTCGGCCCCGGGCTCGCCCACCTCGCGGCGCTCGTGGCCGGCGTCGCGCTTGGCGGCTCGATCGCGGTCTCGGCCTGGGGCCGGCGCCCGGCGATCGAGGCCTGGGGGAGGGGCGCCGAGGGCGAGCGGCGAACGGCTCGGGCGCTTGCCCCGCTCGAGCGGGAGGGGTTCGTGATGCTGCACGACCGCCGCCTCCCCGGGGCTCGGTGGAACGTCGACCACATCGTGATCGGGCCGGCGGGGGTGTTCGTGATCGAGACCAAGCACCTGTCGGGGAAGGTGGCGATCGCGGGGGACTCGCTCCGGCTTCGAGGTCGATCCGCGGACGCGTACCTCACCGAGGTCTGGCGCGAGGCGGGTGCGGTGCAGGCGGTGCTCGCCCGCGAGCTCGCGACCCCTGCGATGGACGTGCGCCCGATCCTTTGCGTCCCCGGCGCCGAGCTCGGGTGGAGCCGGTTCCGGGAGCCAGTGGCCCAGGGGGTGCGGGTCCACGGCCCACGGGGCATGGTCCGGTACCTGCGGAACCTCCCCAAGCGGTTGACCCTCGGCCAGGTTGCCGAGCTCGCCGCCGCCGTCGAGGGGGCGCTCCCGCCCATCGGAGACGGCGGGCGGCTCACGAGCTGACCTAGCGAGAGCGACAAGATAAGTCGCGATTCGCGAGTAGGCGTGCCGTTCTAGCGCCTGACAGGCGATTCCGGTACGATAGCTCGCATGGATCGGCGAGCGAACCCCCAGCAGATCATCGCGCGCCTGGCCGGCGAGGGCCTGGAGTTCTTCACCCTGGCCGACCTGGAGGGAAGGCTTCGCCTGCCCGACCGGAAGGCCGCCTACGCCGTGGTTCGGCGCCTGGCCCGAGCCGGCCTCATCCGGCGGATCAAGCGAGGGGCGTACGCGATCGCCCCCCCGGCCGACTGGGGAGGCGGCGAGGCGACGAGCATCAACTGGTACGTCGCCGCGGCGAACGCCGTCGCGAACGAGCCCTACTACCTCGGCTTCTACACCGCCATGGAGCTCCACCAGATGCTGCAGCATCCCCTGCGGACGGTGTTCGTGGCGGTCACGACCCACCACCGAGAGCTCGCGTTCGGGCCCGCTCGGATCCGGTTCGTGAAGCTCACGCCGGGCAAGCTCTTCGGGCAGGAGGATCGCAGGCTCGATGGCCACGTCGTCGAGGTGGCAACGCTCGAGCGGACGCTCCTGGACTGCGTGGATCGCCCCGACCTCTGCGGCGGTATCGAGGAGGTCTTCCGGGGCTACGTTCGACGCTGCGCGGACCTCGACCCCGACCGACTGCTGCGGTTCGTCGCCCGCCTGGACAAGCCGCTGCTGACGAAGCGCCTGGGCTTCATGCTGGAGGCCGCCGGCTACGGCAACCCCGAGGTGCTGTGGGAGCTCGAGCGCGTGGCGGGCAGGCTCAAGCGGTTCGAGGTGCTCGACAAGACTCGACCCAACGCCCCGGGCGAACGGAGCCGGCGATGGGAGCTGATCCTCAACGTCGACGTGCCGAGACTCCTGCGAGCGGGGCGAACGTGATTGGGGCGGGCGAGATTCGGGCCCGGGCGTTGCGGCTGCGACTGCTTCCCGCGCACATCGAGAAGGACTACGTGCTCAACCACGTCCTGGCTGCCCTCGCGGACGGCGACGCGGGACTCGTCTTTCGGGGGGGCACGGCCCTTGCCAGGATCTACTGGCCCGACTACCGCCTCTCCGAGGATCTCGACTTCATCACGTCGCCACGCGTCTCGGACCTTCGCGACCCGCTCGACCAGGCGATCCGTCGAGCGGGCGAGAGCGCAGGGATGGCTCTGCAGCTGCGAGCTGGGAGGGTCCGGAATGGCTGGCTGCGATCCGCCGTCACGTGGGGAGACGGATCGATCGTGCTCGACGTGATCGGCGGCGAGCGCGCGTACTTGCCGGTCGAGAGGCGCCCGCTTTCGCTGCCCTATACGGATCTGGCGGGCAAGGATCGAGTCATCGATGTGGTGGCCCTGCCCGAGATTCTCGGGAACAAGTGGTGGATGCTCGACGATCGACAGGAGCCGAGAGATCTCTTCGACCTCTGGGCAGGCCTGTGCGGGTTCGACGTGCCCTTCGATCGCGTGGCGGAGGGCTACCGAGCCAAGTTCGGGGGCACGCCCGGCATCTGGCATCTCGAACGGGCGAAGGCCGTGAAGGATCGGTGGGAGCTGCGACTGTCGCATCAGGTGGCCGATCTCCCGAGCTTCGAGGAGGCCTACGAGGCCGTCCGGATCAAGTGCGAGGAGTGGTCGCGGCGGCGCGAGGATGGGTGAATGCACGATGCCGCCGGCATGGATCGCGCGCAATGGACCGGGCGCCTTATTCATGGTTATGATGCAAGCATGAATAAGGAGCGACCATGGCGACGGTTGTGAGGAGTCGATGGGTCAGCGATCTCACGCCAGGGCTGCCCCGTCGCGACCGGGGCGGGTGTGAGTACGAGGCCTACGTCCCCGATCCCCTGGCGGGACGCTCGTTCGTCCTGGAGGGCGCCGTCGCGGCGGACGTCGCCGACGCGGAGAGAGCCATCCAGCGACTCGACGCCGAAGCCGAGACCCTCGTCGGCACGGAAGCCCTCGCACGGCTCCTCCTCCGCGCCGAGGCCGTGGCCTCGTCCCACATCGAGGGGCTGGAGGTTGGCGGCCGGCGGCTGCTTCGGGTCGAGGCCGCGAG
Source organism: Chloroflexota bacterium (assembly GCA_021785115.1). The sequence goes on from JAJYGO010000044.1 coordinate 16,244, forward strand.
GGCGTTCGGAGCGCCCTCCGAGGACGTCACGGCCGAAGAGGTCCTCGGGAACATCGAGGCCATGACCTGGGCCGTCGACGCCCTGGGAGCCGCCGGCGCCGTGACGGTTCCCGGTCTCCTCAAGGTCCACGAGCGACTCTTCGTCGGGACCCGTCTGGCTCAGCAGGGCGGCAAGATCCGCGAGACGCAGAACTGGATCGGCGGAAGCGATTACAACCCCTGTTCGGCGGCGTTCATCCCACCCCCACCCGAGCAGGTTCGTGCGCTGCTCGAGGATCTGTGCTCGTTCTGCAACACGGAGGATCTGCCGGCGGTTGCCCAGGCTGCGATCGCCCATGCCCAGTTCGAGACGATCCACCCCTTCGGTGACGGCAACGGCCGAATCGGGCGAGCCCTCATCCACGTCGTCCTGCGACGCCGCGGACTCGCAACGAACGTATCGCCGCCCGTATCTCTCGTGCTGGCCACGTGGGGCGGGGACTACATCGGAGGCCTCGCCTCGACTCGCTATCTCGGCAGTCCCGATTCGAAAGCGGCCATCGAGGGCCTCAACCGGTGGGTCGGGTTCTTCGCGGCAGCCTGTCGGCGAGCCGTCGACGATGCGATGCGGTTCGAAGAGCGGATCCGCCGCATCCAAGCTCGATGGCGAGGGTCGCTGGGACGCGTCCGCCGCAGCTCGGCGATCGATCTTCTGATCGGGGCACTTCCCGGAGCCCCGATCATCACCGTGAGCAGCGCCGCGAACCTCATCGGACGGAGCTTCGAACGAACGAACGAGGCCGTCACAAGACTCGAGGAAGCGGGCGTGTTGCGACGGATCACGGTCGGACGGCGGAACCGCGCCTTCGAGGCTCGCGACGTCGTCGACGCGTTCACCGACCTCGAGCGCCGGCTCGCCAGCCCGGGCGGCGACACCAGGACCTCGCCCCCGAGCCGCGCAGTGCCCTATCGGCGCCGAACCCGGGAATAGGCCACCTGCTGCGGCGCCGCGCGCGGGAGCGCGAGCGCATGCGACGGGCCCCCCCGTTAGTGTCGCCTTCCTACCTTCCCCGTGGCGGTCCTCCTTCTCCATCCACCCCGTCTCTACCACCAGGTGGCGTGGGCGGGGCAGGACCGCCCGCAAGTTCCGCGACCAAGGACTAACCGTGTTGACGCTGAAGCTCCTCGCCAAGCTGTCGGCGCTGTTCCATAAAGTCCTCCCTCTCCAAGAGGTCCACCACCTTCCAAATCGGAGCGGCAATGGCCACGTCGCTCGGGTGCACCGCGGTCAGATCGGCCCGCTCCTGCCACTCGCCCGGTGCCTGTTCCTCAACCACCGGCAGCCGGTCGATAACGTGCCCGGTGTCGATCCCGAGGAGACGGAAGCGCGTGACGTTGTCCTCCAAGGACGTGTCGCCGATCTCCCCGCGGAAGCTGTGCTGGGGAGTCAGGACGAATACTGGAGACCCGCTGAACCCGGCGTGGGACCGCATCTCGATGAGATACGCCTCAACTTCTCTTCCGCGGCCGTCGCGGACCGGCTCGGCCGGATTCGGCATGAGGGAGATGCTTCCGAACCTAGCGATTGGGTTGTTTGTCACTCGCCCACCGTGAGCGACGAACCGGCCGACCATGTAGCACTCGTCGCCGACCCCCACATTCAGCGCCTTGGCCTCCTCCCGAGTGACCGCAAGGCTTTCAAGGGAGAGCTGGTACGGGACGACGTCGGGTGGCAAGGGGAGCAATGCCACGGCGAAGTCGTCCCCGTGCGGCGCCCAGGTCCAATTTTCTGGTCCTCCTCACCTTTCCATGGGTAGCTCGACTGTGATCCCACTGCAGCAGAGGTAGATCATCGCGATGAGGGCGGAGGCGGAATGATGCCCGTAGCCCCGGTGGTT
>JAJYGO010000487.1 GCA_021785115.1 Chloroflexota bacterium
CGCGTTGGTTTCCGGTGCCGTGCCGTCGAAGACGGCACTCCCTGTCACCACGATGTCGACTCCCGACGAGGCGACCCGCGTGAGGTTGGCCCGCGTAATGCCGCCGTCCACGCCGAGCAGGATGGATCGGCCGGCCACGCGGATCATCTCCCGGACCCGAGCGATCCGGGCCTCCGTGGACGCAATGAAGGACTGCCCGCCCCACCCCGGGTTGACCGCCAGTAGCAGGACGTACTCGCAGTCGGCGAGCAGCGGCTCCAGGACTTCGACCGGCGTACCTGGGTCGAGCGCGACGCCACGCAGGACGCCCCGCCGTGGGTCGTTCACATTGACCGCGTCCGCGAGGGTCTGCAGGACCCGGTGCGGGTGGCGGGACGCGTCGGGGTGAACGGTGATGATGTCGGCCCCTGCCCCGACGAACCAGGCCACCTTGTCCAGGGGTTCGTCGATCATCAGGTGGACGTCCTTCAGCAGCGGCGTGCGTTGCGCCTTCACGAAGGGGACACCCACCGTGAGTTGCGGGCAGAACACCCCGTCCATGACGTCCGTGTGCACCAGGGTCGCACCGACTCGCTCGAGCAGGGCGAGTTCGGCGCCCAGATTCAGCAGATCGGCGGTCAGGATCCCGATCGAGAGATGCGGCCCGCTCGCCTTGAGCTCGGCGACGGTGTCCTGCGCGGTCACAGCCGGCTCCCCTTACGCCTCGACGGGCTCGCCGAGGTGCTCGCGCTTGAGCGTCTCGTACAATTCGAGCGCGTGGCGCGGCGGCATGTCCTCATGGACGCACTTCCGGATGGCCTGCAGCATAGCGGCGGGCGAATCGCTCTGGAAGATATTGCGCCCCATGTCGACGCCGGCGGCCCCTTCCTGGACCGCGTTGTAGGCCATGGTGAGCGCCTCCAGCTCGGGCAGCTTCTTGCCGCCGGCCATGACGATGGGCACCGGGCAGGCGGCCGTGACCGTGTCGAAGCCCTCCGGCACGTAGTACGTCTTGACCATCTGCGCACCGAGCTCGGCACAGATGCGGGTCGCGAGCCGGAAGTACTTCGCGTCGCGCACCATGTCCTTGCCCACCGCGGTGACGCCCAGCACGGGGACCCCGTACTTGTAGCCCATGTCCACGAGCCGGGTCATGTTGGTCACTGTCCTGGTTTCCATCGGCCCCCCGATGAAGACCTGGACTCCCACGCCGCTGGCATTGAGCCGGACCGCGTCCTCCATGCCCAGGGCGATCTCCTCATCCGAGAGCTCCTTCAGGATGGAGGGGCCGCCCGAGGCGCGCAGGACGACCGGCGCCTGCATCCCGGCCGGCATCACGGTCCGCAGGATGCCGCGGGTGCAGAACAGCGCGTCGACGTACGGAATGAGCGGCACGATGTTCACATCGACGCGCTCGAGCCCTGTGGTCGGGCCCTGGAAGTAGCCGTGGTCCACGGCGAGCATGACGGTGCGGCCGCTGGCCGGTTGGAAGAGACGGGCCAGGCGGTTCTGCATACCCCAGTCGTACGCACCCGCGCCCTTCAGAAAGAAGGCCGCATTACGCTGCGGGAGGTCGTGATGGTAGTCCTTCGATTCGCGGACTGCGTCAGCGTCAGGCATGCGATTGCGCCCCTTCTCTCTCTGTGCCAGACCTTGCTTCCCGCAAGGGCCGCGGTCAGCTCCGTCATGGTTTGCGTCCCTTGTGCAGGTGGTCGCCATTCCTGCGGACAAGCAGCCGAACCTGCGGCGGACCGCTGTTCAGCGGCCGAGCAGCGTCGCGTCGAAGTACGAGTGGACCGACACGAACCGCCCGTCCCTCACCTCGACGAGATTGACCCCGTCCACTGCTACGGTTCGGCCGTCGGCATCGGTGAGCCGCGCCGTCCACTCCAGCGCGCCCACGTTGCCAACCACCAGATCGCGGACGATGGTGACGTCCAGGCCGGGGAAACGCGCCGCGCTCTCGTCGTAGTAGGACCGGATCTGCGCGTGCCCCAGGTACCGCTGGCTGGGCGACCGGAACTCGGCGTCGGGCCAGTAGTGGGAGAGCACGGCGTCCGTGTCCCGCGTGCACTCTGCCCGCCAATACGACTCGGCGACTTCCCGGGGTCCCCTGCCCATCGCTCCTCCCTCTCGTCCTTTCCGGACCGATCGCCGCATCGATCGTCCGTGCTCGATGCCGCTACTGCGTGCGTGTGGCGACCAGGATCTCGCCGACCCGCACGGTCAGGATCGTCGGGTCCGACGACGCATGGCGAGCCACTGCGATGTGCCGCGCCGCGCGCAGGACGCCGCGGGCGGCGCCTTCGCGCAGGTGCTCGGGCAAGGTCTCGATATCCGCGGTCTTGGCGAGTCCCACGATGCGGCGCGCCATCTTGGCGGCGGCGAAGCCCGCTCCGTCCAGCCGCACCCTGGCCAGGTAGTCCTCCAGCGTCCCGTCCCTGAAGACCCGCGGGTCGAGGCGCCCGGGCCACAGGTCCCGGAAACAGGCCTCGAAGGCCGACCAGGTCTCGCCCCACAGCCCGAGGGCCCAGCGCGCCTGCTCGTCCTGCCGGAGCGCGATCGCTCGTGCGGCCGCGATCACGTAGTTACCGAACAGGGCTCCGAGGTCGAAGCCGATCGGTCCGTAGAACGCGAACTCGCTGTCGAACGCCTTGGTCGAGCGTGTCCGGCCGTCCGACGCCTCCCGCACCATCACGGAGCCGGTATGCAGGTCGCCGTGGATGAGGGCCTCGGCCTGGGTCATGAACTGCCACTTGAGCCAGCCCATCTCGCGGACTACCGCCTCGTCAGCAGCGAGCTCCCGCGCATCCTGCTCGTTCGCCGGCAGCGTGCTGTTGCGGTCCGCGGGCACGTACGGCTCGGTGAAGACCAGGTCCTCGGTGATGCCGCACAGCTGCGGGTTTACCGACTCGGCCAGCAGACGCTTCTGTTCTCCCGGATCCATCCCGAAGACTGACGTTCCGAACGCAACGCGGGCGACGTACTCGCCCATGTCGGCGGCCGCCCCCGCGTGGCGATCGCCCTCGTTGAGGGCGTGTCGCCAGACGCGGTGATCGGACAGATCCTCCATCGCCACGATGTAGCGGTCGGCATCGTAGTGGTACAGCGCGGGCACCAGGCCCGGGGCAAGCCGCCCGTGGACGGAGAGGGCGACGGCTTCGTGCCGCGCGCGATCGGGCGTCATGGGCCACGTGGGGCCGACCAGCCGAACGTACGGCAACGCCTGCTTCAGGACGAGTCCGCGACCATTGGGCGAGGAGAGCACGAAGACCAGGTTCAGGTTGCCGTCGCCGACTTCACGCACGTCCCGGATCGCGGCAGGGTCCAGGACCGCACGGAGCTGCGGGGTGCGCGCGACATAGTCGACGACGGTGGATGCGGTGAGGATCTCGTACGACTCGGACATCGTGTCGCCTGCCTCGGAGGTGGTAACGGAAGGGGTCGATGCGCCAGCGACTGGCGCCCTAGACGGCGGACACGTAGCGGGCCCTCTTGCGCGACAACGTGTAGCTGAACACCAACGCCACGATCAGGATGGCGCCCTCGATGGTGTCCTGGGCGTAGTAGGGGAAGCCGGCGATCGTGGTGCCCGTGAGCACGACACCCAGCATGACCGCTCCGAGCGAGGTGCCCCAGGCATTCGGAAGGTTGAGCCCCATGACGGACATGCCGAGGAGCGCTACCGCCACCGAGTCGAGAAGGAGCGAGTCACCGGCCGTGATGTCGCCCTGTCCGATGCGCGACGCCAGGATCAGACCGGCGACCGCCGCGAACAAACCCGAGATGATGTAGGCGGCGATGCGATAGCGGCTCACGTTCGCGCCGGAGAGGCGAGCCGCTTCGGGGTTCGCGCCGATGGCATACATGACGCGGCCCCAGCGCGTCCGCGTCAGGAAGAACCACGCCACCACCGTGAGGACCAGGAAGATCACCACGGGCGTGGGAATGGGGCCGATGAAGCCGTTGTCGATCCAGAGGAAATCGGGGGTGAATCGGCCGGCGGCCACGGTGCCGTTGGGCAGCGGCATGCCCGTCGACACCGACTGCCCCTGCACGAAGACCAGCTTGAGGCCCTGGATCGCGTACATCATGGAGAGCGTCGCGAGCAGGTCGGGGATCCGGAACTTCACGATGAGAATCCCGTTGACGAGCCCGACGATCCCACCGGCGAGCAGCACGGTTACGATCGCCACCCATCCGACCTGGTCGTAGATCACCATGGTCATCGCGGAGATCGTCACCGCCATGCCCGCCACCCCGCCGATCGACAGGTCGAGACCACCCACGGCCATGGCCGTCGTCAGCCCAAGCCCGGCAATGGCGGTCACCGATGTGTACTTCAGGATGGAGAGCATCGTCGTGCTGCGGCGGAACGTGTCTTCGGTGCCGAAGAAGTAGACGATGAGCACCAACGTGATGCCGATGAAGCCCCACTTGACGATCCAGTCACGGAGCCGGTCGACCCACGGAGTGGACGGCGCACCAGCCACGTCTGCCTTCTCGCGTACAGTCGTCATTCAGTTGATCTCCGACATCCACGTGATGATCTGGCTGCGGTTGGTCTCGCTCGTGTAGGCGTCGTTGCGCAGCGCCCCGTCAACAAGAACGAGGATGCGGTCCGCAACCTCAAGTACCTCATCGACGTCGCTGGTGGTGAGGACGACGGCGGCTCCCTCGGCCGCGATCGTGCGCAGCTTCTGTCCGATAGCGGCACGTGCACCGATGTCCACGCCGGCGAACGGCTCGTCCAGCAGGAGCACCTTCGGTCTGGCCACGAGCCAGCGCCCGATGACGACACGCTGCTGGTTCCCGCCGGAGAGGGCGTCCACCGAGAACGCCTCGTCCTGCGCCACCACCTCGAGCTGCCGGATCACCTGGCGCCCCAACAGGGCCTCAGCGCGGCCGCGCAGCACACCTCGCGACGAGACCCAGCCCAGGAACGGGAGGCTCACGTTGCGCGCGATGGACCAGCCGGGGAGCACCGCCTCAGCCGTGCGATCTTCCGGGGCGAGGAACACGCTCTCTCGAATCGCGTCACCCGGAGAGCGGGGTGTGTACGGCCGGCCGTCGAGCTGCATCGTCCCAGTCGGGAAGCGGCGGGCCCCGAACGCCCCGCGCACGAGCTCGCTCTTGCCGGCGCCGAGCAGTCCGACGATGCCGGTCACCTCGCCGGCACGGAATTCGATGTCCTGCGGTGGACTCTCTGGCCGCAGGCGCACGCCCTCCAGGCGCAGCCGCACCTGCGAGCCGCGCCGTTCGCGCACGGAGGCTCGCGTCACGTCCGCCTGCTCGCCGAGCATGGCGTGCAGCGCAGCGCTCCACCCGAACGGGCGCGTCTGCTGAGCCCGAATGCGACCGTCCCGCAGGACCACCAGTCGGTCCGCCACGGTGTCGATCTCGCCCAGCCGGTGGGAGACGAACAGGATGGCGACGCCCGCTTCCTTGAGCCGACCGATCACCTCGAACAGGCGCTCGGCCTCGACCGCGGACAGGGCGGATGTAGGTTCATCGAGGATCAGCAGGCGCGGTTGATGGGAAAGGGCGCGCGCCAGCAGCAGCAGCTGCTGGTCGGCGATGCCCAGTGCGAAGACGTCCTGGCGCAGCACACGGTCCGGCCACTGCAGGTCGAGCAGGGCGCTGGCCTGGCGAGCCCTCGGTAGCACGCGGCGAACGCTGAAATACGTCCCGGTCGATCCCTGGGTGAGCTCCTCGAAGACCAGGTTCTCAGCCACCGTCAGGCCGGGCACGATGCCGTCTGCGATGCGCTGGTGCACGGTCTCGATGCCGAGCGCTCGAGCGACCTGCGGTGAGCCGATGCGAACGGGCCGGCCGTCGACCATCACCGACCCGGAGTGCTCCGGGTAGACGCCGGAGAGGATCTTGATCAAGGTCGACTTCCCGGCGCCGTTGGCACCGATGAGGGCGACCACCGAACCTCCCTCGACGCTCATGGAGACGCCGTCCAGCACGCGGTTGGTGCCGAACGCCATCCCGATGTCGGCAAGCGTGACGACAGTGTTCATCGGCTCACCGCCCTGGTCGTTCAGGATCTCAGCGGATACCTAATACGCCGGGGTGATCCACGGCGCCGCGCTGGAGTCGAGCTCCAGGAGCGACGGGATCTTGGTGACCAGCTGGTCCATGTTCTGGATGTTGTTCTGGAGCAGGAACTGCTGGGTCACGAGCGAGGCCGGGAACATGACCTCCGTGGTGGTTGACCCCGCCAGCTTCAGGGCCATGGTGCGGACCACGGCGGCTCCGACACCCGCCGGATCAGTCGTCGCCGTGGCCACCCACGGGCTGTTCGCCGCGGTCATGACCTGGATGTCGGCGTTCGAGACGTCGATGCCGAAGACCTTGATCTGCTTCTGGAGCCCGTTGTTGATGACCGCAGCGACGGTGCCCTTGGTGAGTTCGTCGTAGGGGGCGAAGATCGCCTGGACGTCCGGGTGCGCCTTCAGCGCCGCGTCCACCAGCACCTGGTTGTCGGTCGCAACGGCGTTCGTGAACTTGCCGACGAAGAACTCCACGTTCCAGTTGTGCTGCTTCACGAACTGCTGGAAGACCGCGTTGCGCCGGTCGAGCGGGGCGATCCCGAGTGCGTTGACGTAGCCGATCTTGGCTCCATCCGGGATGGTCTGCGCCATGAGGGTCAGATCCTTGGTGGCCATGTCGGCGTCGCTCTGGTCCGTGTGTACCACGGGCGGCTGCGTGCCGTCGACGTCGTAAACCACGACCGGGATTCCCTTGGCGATGGCCTGATTGATGAGCGGCACCATCGTCGACGTGAGGCCGTGGTCGACGATGATCCCGGCCACGCCCGAGTTCATCGCCGTCTGCATGTCGGTCGCCTGCTTGGCGTTGTCCGCCTGTGCGTCGTAGACCTGCATCTGGAAGCCAATGGCAGCCGCCTGCTTCTCGGCTCCCATTTCCCACTGCTGGAAGTAGTCGCCCGCGCCACTCTGACGCACCATGGCGATCTTGACCGGGCCGGCGTTGAACGGTGCGGGCTTCGCGGCCGTTGCGCTGCCTGCCGGCACTGCCGACGCAGGGGCCGCTGCGCTCGATGCTGCTGCGCTGGACGCTGCCGGCGCAGCGACACTGGGTGCGGTAGTGGCCGCTGACTGGCTGCACGCTGTCAGAGTCAGCAACGAGATCGTGATCAACCCTGCGAGTCGCTTGTGACGGGTCATCCTCTCTCCTTACGCGTCCACAGAAACCGTCTCGTGGTCCACCGCGACTTCTCGGTACCCCTCCTCCTCTGGCACTGTCACCATCGCTCGTCCGGGACAGCCGTCACCGTGGAAAGCCGCCCGCCACCCCACCGTCGACCGGGATGACGCAGCCGGTCGTTCGAGACGAGTCGTCGGCAAGCAGGAATGCCACCGACGCCGCGACGTCTCGGGTTGTCACGTGGCGATGCAGCAGGTTCCGCTTCGCGTAGAAGTCCTCGAGCTCCTCCGGACGCACCCCGTGCGCCGCAGCCCGCTCCTCGCGTAGGCCGCCCGCCCACAACCTCGAGTTATCGAACACGGCGTCCGGGTTCACGGCATTCGCCCGTATCCCGAACGCCCCCGCCTCCAGCGCCGCGATACGCATCAGCTGGAGCATTCCCGCCTTGGTCACGGAGTACGCGCCGAAGCCTGCGCCGGGCGCGAACGCGTTCTTGCTCGCCACGTACACGAGCGAGCCGCCGAGGCCCTGTTCCTTCATCACGCGGATCGCCTCGCGGGTCAGCAGGAATGCGCTCGTCAGGTTCACCGCGAGGGCCAGACGCCAGCGACCGAGTTCCAGCTCGTCGAGGTTGCCCCCAACGCCCACGCCAGCGTTGAGGACGACGCCGTCAAGGCCGCCGAACGTGCGCACGGCCTGTCGCACCGTCTCCATGACGACCGCCTCGTCGGACTGGTCACCCGCGACCGTCACGGGCTCGGGACCTCCGGCCTCGACGATGGCCCCAGCGAGGCCCGCCAGCCCCTCCCCATCGATGTCCGCAGCGACGAGGCTCGCCCCATTCAGGGCAAGCTCGAGGGCGATCGTTCGCCCGATCCCGGAAGCCGCGCCGGTAACGATGTGGATCGTGCCGGCAAAGCGCTTCGGTACCGGGCGGAGCGTCAGCTTGTACAGCTCGAGGGGCCAGTAGTCGAAGTCGAAGGCATCGGCGTCGGGCAGCGGCGCGGCCTCGCCGAAGGCGTCGAGAGTGCTGGCCGCGGCACGGAGCGTGTGCGACGCGACATCGGCGACGCGCGCCGCCTCCGCGCGGTCCCGTCCCGTCGTCACCGCGCCCAGGCCGGGCACGAGGATCACGCGGGGGGCTGGATCGTGCATCGGCACGTCGACGGCCAGCCGGTGCCGCTGACGCTCGAAGTACGCGGCATAAGCCTGCCGGCGTGCCTCCACGGCCGTGCCTGCGGCGACCACGTCCCGCCCGTCAGGGACGAGCGCGGCGAACGGCCGCGTCCACAGCATGTGGTCGGCGCTCGAGACGCCGCTCTCCACCACCCGCGCCACGTCGGATCGGTCCGCGACCGCCCGCAGGTTGCGATCGGTGATCAGGACGCGCGGGCCGGTGTTCGAGACGGCGGCTCGAAGGTGCAGCAGCAGCCGTCGCTGCTCCTCGTCGGAGAGGTCGGGCGTGGGAGCCGGCGGTGCGGAGCGCGGCGCGTGCGCCGCCAGGTAGGCCGCGGCGCGCTCGACAGAGTCGAGGGTCCTGCGCAGACACGCATCCGAGTCGTCGGCCCACGTGATCAGACCGTGGTGCCCGAGCACCACGCCTTCTCGGTCGGCCAGCTCGGCGACCGCCCGCGCGAGGCGGAACCCGGGTCGCTGCCAGTCGAGGTAGCCGAACGACGGGCCGAGCACGTCACGGACGACCTCGCGGCCGTGGCCATGGCGGGCCAGGGCACAGATCGCGTCAGCGTGCACGTGGTCGACGTGCGCGAACGGCAGGAACGCGTGCAGCAACGTCTCGATCGACGGGCGGGGCGACCGGGGATCGGTCAGCGCGCGGCGCACGACCGTGTCGGTCTCCTCGTCTGACAGCGACTCACGGTCCCTGACGGCGACGAGCTCGTCGAGCCAGAGGGCCGGGAAATCCGCCGCGGACGCGACGGACAAGTCGACGCCCGACGCCTTGATCCACAGCACGCGCCGGCTACGCCCGAGATGATCGACCGCCGTGCCCTTGGCGGAGGTGTTTCCGCCTCCGTGCACGACCAGCGATTGGTCCGACCCCAGGCGACGAGATCGCTCGACGAGCCGGTCCAGTGGCCACGAGGTTGCGTCGGCGGAAAGGGGGGTCACGATACGAGCTCCTCGATCGAGTCGGACGGCACCTGCCCACTCGCCACTTCGACGACGCGACGTTCGGTAACGAGCGCGCTGACCAGCCGGCCGGGCGTCACGTCGAAGGCCGGGTTGTAGCCCCGCGCCGACGCCGGTGCGACCTGCATCCCGGCCCAGCGCACGACTTCCTCGTCATCGCGATACTCGATCTCGATCTCCGAGCCCGATGGAGTCTGCAGGTCGACCGTGGACTCCGGTGCCGCAACCACGAAGGGGATCCCGGCATTCGCGCACGCGAGCGCGACGCCGAGCGATCCGATCTTGTTGGCCGTATCCCCATTCGCGGCCACGCGGTCCGCTCCGATGATGGCCACGTCGACGAGGTGCCGAGCCGCTGTGCTGGCGGCCGCCCCGTCCACCTCCACGACGTACGGGATCCCTTCCTGCTCGAGCTCCCATGCGGTGAGACGCGACCCCTGGAGCAGCGGCCGCGTCTCGTCCACGAACACGCGCTCGAGCAACCCGCGGGCGTGCAGTTCGCGGACGATCCCAAGGGCCGTCCCCCAGGCGGTCGTGGCGAGGAGACCGGTGTTGCAGTGGGTGAGGACCCGAACCGGCCGGTGCGGGACGGCATCCAGGATCCAGTCGGCACCGCGCGCCCCGATCTCATGGTTCGTGCGCTCGTCCTCGAGGATGAGTTGCGTCGCCCTGTCGACGACCGCCTGCGGGCCTTCCGCCATCAAGCCTCGCACCTGCTCCACGCCCCAGGCCAGATTGACCGCCGTGGGCCGGGCGTCGCGGATCCGGCCGACCTCGGCCTCGAGACGGGCCGCGCTCCAGCCCTCCCGCTCGCCCTGAACCATCGCCAGGGCCACCCCGAAAGCCCCGGCGACTCCCAGGGCGGGCGCGCCTCGGACGGCAAGCCGGGTGATGGCGTCGATCAGCGCGTCCACGTCCCGGATGTCGAGATACGCCAGGCTCGCGGGCAACCGCGTCTGGTCGATCAGGCGGATACCCGCGCCTATCCAGGCAATCGTGCGCAGATCGTCGTCCACCAGGGGTCCTTCGTGGGGGGGAATTGAGGACGTCATACGTTAGTTGTCCTACCACTTGAGACAACCGCTCCTCGCACCCCTCTTACAGGCCATCTGGCCCTGGACGGGATACCACACGTCAGTTTCTGGGGCCTACCGAGCCATAATCAGCGCCTCGCCGAGCGCCTCATCCACGACGACCTCATCGAGGAGTCCGCCGATGAGCGCCGCGTGCAGGGCGCTGGCCTTCGCTGCCCCCCCCGCCGCCGCGACGACTCGCCGCGATCCCCGAAGCTCATCGAGCGACAGGCCGACCGGCAACGGTGAGAGCACCCCCAGGGCATGGCCCGACGAGTCGTAGTACCTGCCCAGCATCTCGCCGACACCACCCGCCTCGACGATCGCGTGCATCGTCTCGGCGGACACGAGGCCCGCCTGCAGCAGGAGCGAGTCCTCCCCGACCACGCCGACCGACACGAGCGTCATGTCGGCCGACCGCGCCACCTCCAGGGCGGTCTCGACGGGTCGCGAGGACAGCAGCGACTGCAGCGACGAGCGCGAGTCTACGAAGGCCGGCGACGGCAGGTGCATGACGGTTGCACCGAGCGACGCACCCAGCGCCCGCGTGACGTCGACGGCAGGCGCGATCTCTCCGCCACTCACGTGGCCGATCGCGTCCACCACCACGACTCCCGTCGTGCGCCGCGGGCGCACGAGGTGCGCCGCCCGCGCCAGCGTCCGCCCCCAGCTGGCCGCCACCGTGACGCGCCCGATCGCGACGGCACGCTCGATCAGTCGCGCCGTGGCACGCGCCACCCCGATCGTCCCGTCCTCGTCGCCGAGCCGTGCCCCGACGTGCGCCATGATCCCGTAGCGCAGGCGCAATGCTTCCGCAAGCCGCGCCTGCCCTGGCATCGGCTCCGTCACCACGACCTGCACGATGCCGAGCGCCTCGGCCTCGCTCAGCGCTCGGCTGATCGTCGAGCGCGACAGGCCGAAGCGCGCCGCGATGGCGGCCTGCGTGAGGCCATACTCGTGACAGAGCCAGGCGACCTCGACCAGGAACTCGCGGTGCTCGAGGTCGCTGCTCTGGGGGCCGCCCTGCCGGGCTGTCACTGGCGTCGCACGGGTCCTTACCCAGCCTGTTGCTCGACGGCGGCACGCATCCGGCAGGCATTCTGGTACAGATCGCCGCGGTGCAGGTTGCCTCCGATCAGCAGCACGCTGTCGTGTGCATAGAACGTGGCCAGCTCGTCGAGGCGGTCGATCGTCATGCCACCGGCCGGCACCGGCAGGATCGGGGCCAGCGGGCCAAGCGGATCCCGGCAAGCCGCGGCGATCGACCCGCAGGCCTCCGGGCTGAAGCTGAACCGACCTCCGAAACTGGGGAAGACAGAGAGATCGGCGCCGGCGAGGCGCATGATCGTGCCGAACAGCAGCCCGTGCTCGATCCCGCCGCGGTCGTCCACGACGTGCGAGCCGAGGAATGCCGGGTGCCCCATGATCGGAAGGGCCAGGTCGTCGTCGTCCGCGAGGCGCCGCATCGTATCGAAGCCCGTGAGCCCCGGGAGCACCAGCAGCCCCCCCGCGCCGGCAGCCCGCGCGAAGTGCGCCCGCGCCGCGATCTCGCCGGCCGGCGCGTTGATCGACGGCAGGTACAGCACGTGCCGGCCCGTCGCCTCGTTGGCTTCCCGAACGGCGGCCGCGCACGCCTGCACCCGATCCGCGAAGGCTGCAAACGGCTGGTTGGCCAGGCCATGGTCATCCTTGATGATGTCGATCCCGGCCATCGCCAGAGTCCGCGCCATGTCCGCCAGTGCCCGGCCCCCCAGGCCCATCGGCTTCAGCGCGGTCGCCAGCAGGGGGCGGCCAGGGACTCCAACGACCGTGCGCAATCCGGCGATCCCGAAGCGCGGGCCGCGGAACCGGGCCAGGAACTCCGGTGGAAACAAGACGGCGAGCAGGCGCACGCCCGGCAGCAGGGAGCAGTTTCCGAACAGCACGTTCAGGAGCTGCGGGAGCTCGAAGCCCGTCGTTTCCACCGCATAGCTGATCTCCGCGACGGCGAGGTCTGAACCCATCACGTCGATCGACTCGACGCGGCCGATCACGTACCGCCGGATATCGTCGTCGGCGATGAGATCGGCCGGGAACTCGATCGTCTGCTCGACCGCGATCGTCTCCGCCCGCTCGCGCGCCTCGTGCAATGGCCCGCGCAGCGCGTAGCGCGCCGTGATCCGCACGCCGGAGACCGACAGGGCGGTTGCCGTGATCGTCACAGCGAATCGCTCCGCTCGATCGGCCCGGCAGGGTCGAGTGCCTGCCGCGGGATGTCGCGCTCCTGGATGCCGGTGTCCGTGCCGATCAGGCCCTCCACCGCCCGCACGATGCCGATCGCGTCGAGTCCGTACTCGCGCTGCAGGTACCCCTCGCTCGCGCCGTGCGCGTAGTGGTCCTTCAGCCCGACGCGAACGAGTCGCGCGCTGAGACCCGCCTCCGCGATCCGCTCCGCCACCGCCGAGCCAAGCCCACCGATGATGGAGTGGTTCTCGGCCGTCACCACGCCCAGGCGGGCGCGACCGAGACTCGTGACGATTTCGGGATCGTTGAACGGCTTATGCGTCGACACGTGGAGATGGCGGACGCCCACCCCGCGCGCCGTGAGCGCGCGCACGGCCTTCATCGCCTCTTCCGTTTCGATGCCGGCGCTCAGCAGCGTGACGTCATCACCGTCCGAGAGCACCCGCACGCGATCGAGCCGCATCGGCTCGGAACGCGGGAACAGCCGTGGCATGACGCCCCGCAGCATGCGCACGTACACCGGGCCGTCCAGGGCCTGGGCGACATCGAGAACCGACTCGACCTCCGTCGCGTCCGCGGTCTCCAGCACGGTCATGTTCGGGGTCGCGCGCATGATCGCGACGTCCTCGATGGCCTGATGGGTCACGCCGCCGGGCGTGGTTATCCCCGGCAGGAAGCCGATCAACCGCACCCGCAGGTTCGGGTACGCGATCGACATCGCCAGCTGGTCGTACGCGCGCCGGTAGATGAAGACGGCGAAGGTGTGGACAAACGGCGTGTAGCCCTCGCGTGCGAGCCCGCCCGCGAAGCTCAGCATGTGCTGTTCGGCCATGCCCATCGAGAAGAACCGGTCGGGGTACGTGTCGCGCCAGCGGCCTACCTCCGAGGAGTTCGTCAGATCTGCGGCGAGGACCACGACTTCCGGCTTGTCTCGCGCCCACTCGATGAAGTTCTGGACGTGGGGGCGAACGACCGTCTCGACCGTCATCGCTGCATCGCCTCGTAGGCCGCCTGGTAGCGGGCACGGTCCTCGGGGGTGGTGAGCCGGAGCGTGTGGAGGAGCGGAGCCCGCTCGGCGAGGAGCGGCACGCCGCGCACCGGGTCGGTTCTCGCGATCACGACGTGCGGCGCCATCGACGGACGCGCCATCGCCTCGTCGAGCGCGCGGAGGTCGTGGCCGTCGACCTCGTCCACGGAGACGCCAAAGGCCCTGACCCGCTCGGCCAGCGGTTCGAGCAGGGTCACGCAGCAGACCTCACCGTCGCACTGCTGGCCATTCGCGTCGACCACGACGCGCAGATTGTCGAGATGATGGAAGGCGGCCGAGGCGAGGGCCTCCCACGTCTGGCCCTCTTCGAACTCGCCGTCCGACATCATCACCCAGACCCTGCCCGCCTCGCCGCGCATCCGGCGCGCCGCCGCAATGCCGGCCGCCTGGCTCAGCGCCTGGGCGAGGGACCCGGTGGTCAGCTCGATGCCGGGTGAGTGTTCCGCGCCGATCATCTCGACCGTGCTGCCGTCGCGGTTGAAGTCGTCGAGCGCATCCGCGCTCAACCGTCCGACCTCGATGAGCGCAGCGTATAGGGCGAGGGCGTAGTGGGCCGGCGAGAAGATGAACCGGTCGAGTGAAGGGCCCCGTGGCCCGTTGAACGCGCCGCCTGTCGCGTACCCGGGGTTGCGTGGGCCCGGCACGCCGTTGAACGGTTCCGGGCGCAACGGTGCGGCAAGCGGAGCCAACCGCAGTGTGCGCGTATAGAGCATCGCGAAGATCTCGGCAGACGAGCAGGCCTGTGACAGGTAGCCCTCGCCGTTCTTGAGCACATGCTCCAGGACGCGGCGGCGGATGCCGGAGGCGACCCGCTCCGCGTCGACGACCCAGGCGTCGTTGCTGGCCAGATTGGTGCCCGTCTCGTTCCTCCCCTCGCGTCTGCACGAATGTGCACTAAGATCACCAATGTGCACTCTCCGCTCCGAGCGCTGCGCCGGACAGTGCCGATCGGCCCCTGATGCGTGCCCAGGCCGGGACGCAGGGAGGATTCGCTTGGGGATGGGCCGGGTGTCCCGGCAGGCAGAGCGGCAAGGTGACACCGCACCGCCTTCGGGCGTGGCCGGCCTCCGCGGGCGCCGTTTACTCGCTTGACGGCTGATCGGGCATCTCGTGCCCCCCAACGGCGCGCATGGCAGCCGATGCGGCTCCAAGGACACCGGCGCGGTCACCCAGCTGCGTGAGAACCAGCCGCACGCTGCGAGGCGGCAGATACCCCAGTGACCGATCCAGCAGACTGCGCATGGCAGGCATGCGTGTGCGATACGCTTCCATGACGCCGCCACCGAGCACGATCGTGTCGGGTGCGTAGAACGCGACCACGTTCACGAGGCCCAGGGCGGCGAGGTGCGCAGCCGAGCGCACGATGCGCCGAGCCTCGCGGTTGCCGGTCCGGCTGAGGCGGACGACCTCCGCGGCGTCCACGGAGCGGAGGGCGGGATCGCGGCTCGCGGTGGCCATGCGGGCGATCGCTGGGCCGGCGGCAAGCTGCTCCCAGCACCCACGCGAGCCGCAGTAGCAGAGCGGGCCGGACGGGTCGAGGACCTGGTGCCCCGCCTCCGGGTGCATCTGCCCGGCGCCTCGGTAGGGACCCTCTCGACGCACCACGGCGACCCCGATCCCGGTCCCGAACGTCACCATCGCGAGACATGCAGATCCTCGACCCGCCCCCTGCCACCATTCCCCGAGGGCAGCGGCGACCGCGTCGTTTTCCAGCACCACCGGAACGTGGAACAGGTCGTGGAGGGGACCCCGGACGTCGACGTCGGACCATGTCGGGAGGGTGTGAGGATTGCGGATGCGACCCGCCTGCGGATCCAGCGGCCCAGTCGCCCCCACGCCGATCGCCCCCAGTGGTGGCTGGCCAGCTGACGCCAGGCCGTTCCGGATCAGTTCGGCCATCCGGCTCATGCCGGCCGAAGCGCCGTGCGCCGCGTCGAACCGCTCCGAGACAAACGCCAGGAGATCGCCGTCGCGCGTCACGATGCCGACCCGAAGGTTGGTGCCACCCAGGTCGACGCCGGCCAGCACCGGGCCCGCCGAACGCGTCACTCCCTGACGGTGACCTTGCTCGAGTACTGGAACTCGCCGGGGTCGACGCCGCGGAGCCGAGCCATGGCAATGGTCATCAACTGCAAGGGCACGATTTCCGCGACGCGGGCGCCGATCCCCTGCGCTGGTGGGCCCGGCAGGTGCCGAGCGCGAACCGGAGCATGAGCGCCGATCCACAGCACGTGAGCTCCCGCCTGGACGAGGTCTTCGGCCAGCCCGCGGTTCAGTGCGGCAGTGTCACCGGAGCCCTCCAGGAGGATCGCCGTCAAATCCGGGCCCGCCAGTTCCAGGGGTCCATGACGGAACTGCCCGGCACTCATGCCCTCGGCGGGGCACCGGGCCGCCTCCTTGAGAATCAGCGCGCCGGTCCAGGCGGCATGCAGCGCTTCGCCCCTGGCCAGCGTGACGAGCTGCCGGGGCTCGCCGAGTGCCTCCGCGACCGCCTCGAGGTTGCGATCGCACGCCACCCCCAGGAACTCGTCCATCCCGGCGATGGTGCGCTCGAGATCGGGGCGCGGATCCTCCGCCCCGACCAGTGAGAGCGCCAGGAGCTGGGCTGCGACGAGCGAGTTGACGTAGCTCTTCGTGCTCACCGCCTCCTCATGGCCGGCGTGGATCTCGACGGGGAGGTCGGCCGCCAATGCGAGTGGACTCCCCGGATCGTTCGTCAGCGCGACCAGCCGGCGGGGACGTCGCGCGCCGTGTGTCGTCAGTAGCGTCGTGATCTCGGCGCTGTAACCCGACTGTGACGTCAGCCACAGCAACGTGTCGGGCCCGATGAGCTCGCGGGCGTGGTGCAGCAGCTCGCCCGTCTCGATCCACCAGGCGGGCACACCCGCCTGGACGAGGATCAGCCATGCTGGGTGGGTCGCGTAGTGAGACGCCCCCATGCCGCTCAGGATCACACGCCGGAACCGGCTGACATCGAGGCTCGCGACCTGGCGCGCGGGATCATGCTCCAGCAGGGTCGCCAGGGCCTGCGGCTGCTCCCTGATCTCCGCGACGTACGTTGTCATTCCCACGCGTGACGCCTCCGCACTAGGACCCGGCGACCCGAGCGATGACGACCGCCAGACCCGCGTCCCGCAAGACTGCCAGCTGCTCCTCGGGGGCGGCCGCATCGGTGATGAGCCGGTCGATGCGCTCGAGGGGGGCGACGCGGGCGAAGGCGACCTTGCCCAGCTTGCTCGCATCTGCGAGCACGATGCCCTCGCGACTGCTCGCGAGCGCCGCCGCCTTGGTCGCTGCGTCGTCGAGGTTCCACTCGGTGAGCCCACTGCGCGCCTCGACGCCCGAGATCGTCAGGAAGCACTTGTCGAAGCGGAGCTGGGCCAGGTGCTCCTGCGCATGGCTCCCCACGACCGAGTGCTCACCCGCCCGTACGACCCCCCCGATGATGATGACGCGCGTGTCGCGCTCATCGGCGAGGACGCTCGCGATCCGCAGACTGGGCGTCGCCACCGTCAGGCCGCGAACGCCTCGAAGCCGGCGCGCGAGTGCGAGCGTCGTGGTGCCGGCATCGAGCACGAGGGTCTCGCCCCCGTGCACCAGCTCCGCCGCCGTCGCTGCAATCTGTTCCTTCGCCTCGACGTTGAGCTTGGCGCGGGCCGCGAACGGCGGCTCATAGCCGCGCGAGTGCACGCTCACCGCCCCTCCGCGGACCCGCTTGACGACGCCGAGGCGGTCGAGTTCGTCGAGGTCGCGCCGGATTGTCATGGGCGACACGCCCGTCCGCGCGCTCACCTCGGCGATGCTCACGTCGCCGCGTGTCGCGAGTTGCTGGACGATCAGCTGGTGGCGCTCGGTTGCGTCCATCCCCCTATCCCTTCACGCCCGTCAGCGAGATGCCCTGCACGAAGTAGCGCTGGGCCAGCACGAAGGCCACCAGGACGGGCAGGCAGAACACGAACGACGCCGCCATCAGGTAGTTGAAGGCGGTGAAGTGCAGGCTCTGATACTGCTGGAGGCCCAGGGACAGCGTGAAGAGGTCGCCCTTGGTGATGAAGATCAGCGGCGCGACGAATGCCGTCCAGCTGGTCAGGAACGAGAAGAGCAGCACCGTGACGATGCTGCCCCTCGACAGCGGAACGACCACGCGCCAGAGGAGCGTCCAGTCGCTCGCCCCGTCGATCCGACCGGCGTCGATGATGTCCCGGGGCAAGCCCAGCATGAACTGCCGCAGCAGGAAGATCGCCAGGCTCGAGGCGAAATAGGGCGTGATGAAGGCGCCCAGAAAGGGCGGCACCATCAACGGCAGGAGCGTCCCCAGCCAGCCGAGGTTCCGGAAGATGAGGTACTGGGGGACCATGACCACCGGGAAGGGCAACATGATCGTCGCCAGCACGAGTCGGAAGATGAGGTCCCGGCCGGGCCACCGTAGCACGGCGAAGGCGTAGGCCGCCGGG
>JAJYGO010000150.1 GCA_021785115.1 Chloroflexota bacterium
GTCCGCCCGCTCGAAGTCGAGGATGTCCATCCCGGTGTGGACCTCGATCTGCGGGTTGGAGCGAACTGCATCCTTCACGAGATCGCTCGCACGAAGCTCGCCCCGGGTCAGGATGGTGACCTTTTCGGCGAGGGTGGCCAGGAAGAGCGACTCCTCGAGCGCCGAGTTTCCGCCACCGATCACGACCAGCTCCCGCGCACCCCGGTAGAACGGCCCGTCGCACGTGGCGCAGTAATGGACGCCGAGACCGATGAGACCGCTTTCGCCGGGGACGCCGAGACGGCGGTACCGCGATCCCGTTGCGATAATCGCGGCATCGGCGCCATACGTGTCACCCAACGCCGTGGTGACCATGGCGCAGCTACCTTCCCGACGGATGCCCGTGACCTCCACGGCTGACAACAGTTCGACGCCGTAGCGGCGGGCGTGGGCAATGAGCCGACCGGCGAGCTCGGCACCGCCGATGCCCTCCGGGAACCCCGGGTAGTTGTCGATGCGATCGGTCGTGCCGGCCTGGCCACCGAGGGCGCCACGTTCGATCACGAGTGCCTCGAGGCCCTCGCGCGCCGCGTAGATCGCCGCCGACAACCCGGCCGGGCCGCCGCCGAGGATCAGGACGTCGTAGACCATCCGCTCCGCGCGAAGCCGGAGACCGAGCTTCTCCGCCAGCTCGGCGTTGGATGGCTCGAGCAGGTGGCTGCCGTCAGGGAAGACGATCGTGGGGATGGCGCGCCCGCCGTGCTGCAGCTCCTCCACGAACCGCAGCCCGGCTGCGTCGGCGTCGATGTCAACCCAGCTGAAGGGGATCCGCTGTTCCATGAGGAACGCTTTCGAGCGGCGACAGTCAGGGCACCAGGGCGCCCCATACAATGCGATCTGATCCACGTGTCCGTCCCGTCCTGCTGTCGGCCTGATCGCCGCCCGGTCGCTCCAGGCGGCCGCGGTCCAACGCCAGGCACACCATAGGCGCCGCCCGCCAGGTCAGATGTGCCGCCGCACACAGCCGCATTCGCGTGTCCTGCATCACAGCGAGGACCTGAGACGATACCCCCAACAGGCGTGACGTCGTTCGTCCGGCGCACACAGTCGTTCGTCCGGCGCACACAGGAGGAGCTCGCGAGTGACCGAGCTGATCTCGACGACCGCATCTGCCGCAGCAGACGCCCCCCGCGTGGCGGCGGCCCTTGTCCCCACCGTGAGTGCCTCTCAGATGGCAGAGGTCGATCGCCTGGCGCTGGGCGAGTTCGGCGTCCCCCTGCTCGCGATGATGGAACAGGCCGGCTCCCACCTCGCCGAGCTCTCGCGGCTGATGCTGGGGGGCGACCTGCGCGGCCACTCCATCGTGATCGTCGTCGGCCCGGGCAACAACGGCGGGGGCGGCCTGGCAGCCGCGCGGCACCTCGCCAACCGCGGGGCGAACGTCCGTGTCGTCCTCGCTCGCCCCGCCCTCCGGCTCAGCGAAGCCGCGCGCCATCAGCTCGGCACACTGCTCGCCATGAGCGTGTCGTGTTGCGTGAACGGCTACGACCTGCCGGCCGCCGAGGTGACCGCGGCGCTCGCGAACGCGGACCTCGTCGTCGACGCCCTCCTCGGGTACAACATCGCAGGACCGCCGCGAGGAGACGTGGCGGCTCTGCTGGAGCGGGTCAGCAGCGCGGGCCGGCCGATCCTGAGCCTCGATCTGCCGTCCGGCTTGGACCCGGACACCGGGGAGGCACCCGGGATCGCCATCAACGCGACCGCGACGCTCACCCTCGCGCTCCCCAAGCGTGGGCTGCTCACGCCGACGGGCCGGTCCCATGCGGGCCGACTGTACCTCGCCGACCTGGGCCTTCCCGCCGCGCTCTACGCCCGGCTCGGCCTGGCCGTCGACGCACCTTTCGCCACCGGTCGCATCGTGGAACTCGCGTCGTGATGCCTACAATGGCCTCCGTGACCGGCGCAGTCTCAGATCGCCCGGCGAGCCGCTCGCTGGCCGAGAAGCTCGGCCTGCTGCGCGAGCTCGAGCTGTTCGCGGGCCTGGGCCCGTCCGACATCGAGGTAATCGGGCACGCCACCACGATGACCCACTGCACCGTCGGCCAGCGGATCCTCTCGCCTGAAGATCAGCCCGATCGCATCCATATCCTGAAGAAGGGCCGCGTCCGCATGTATCGCATGACGCCCGACGGCAAGCAACTGACGCTCGACATCTACGAGAAGGGCACCATCCTCGGTGACATGACCCTGCTCGGTCAGGATCGTCTCCCCGAGGCGTACGCCGAGACGCTCGACGAGGCAGTGATCTGCACGATCACCCCGGACGAGCTGCGTAAGCTCATCGAGCGCTACCCGACGATCGGGCTCAACGTCATCCGACACCTCTCGCGTCGCCTCCAGGAGGCTGAGCGCGAGCTTGAGGCGATGGCCTACCAGCGCGTCGGCCAGCGCCTGGCGCACCGCCTCATCGACCTCGGCCAGCGGTTCGGCGTGAAGACCGTCCGGGGTACCCTCATCGAAGCGCGCCTCACCCAGCAGGAGCTCGCCGACATGATCGGCACGACGCGCGAGACGCTCGCCCACACACTCGCGGACTTTCGGCGGCGGGGTCTGCTCGACACGGTCGCGCACCAGGTCGTGATCCGCGACGCGCAGCGACTGACCGAGATCGCGGAAGGCGACAGCGAGTGACTCGGGCAGCCGCGGGCTTCGAGCGACGGCCCGACGCAGCCGCCGGCATCCTGCGTTGGGCGACCCTGGCGCCGGCCGTCGATGCGCTACGGACGGCGTCGGTCTGGCCGGGCGGCGCCGTCACGCTCCCGGGTTGAGTTCGAGACGGCGCCAGGGAGTGGATGGCTCGCCAGGCGTTCCCCGGCCCTGATCGCCACGTTCAGCCGGTTGGGGGGTGGAGCGAGTGGGCAGCTCCAGCGTGGATCGTAGGCGCACGAAGGGTGGTAGGCGTAATTGAAGTCGAGGACCAGGCGCCCGCCCGAGCCCCCGAGATCCGCGCCCTTCACCGTGTCGAGCAGGTAGCGCCCCGCCGCGTAGGTCTCGGTTCCGGAGGTCGCATCCCGGAACGGGACGAAGACCCCGCCGCCGTACACCGCGATCCAGTAGATCTCGAGATCGCCAACGGGCAGGCGGACGCGGCCGATCCGCTCGAGGGGGAACTCCTCCCCGTCCAGGCTGACGGCCACCGTCGCGATCGGCGGCAGAGGTTCGACCTCCGCCGCGAAGCGGAGCGTCGGGTCGTGGGGCCAATACGGGATCCCGCCGAAGGCGGCGCGCGCCTCCGGGGGCAGGGGTGATTCCGGGTGCTCGCGGAACAGCCGGTCGCGGCCGGCGCGGAAGCTCGCGAGCGCCTCAGCCGCGCCGCCCGGCCCAGCGGCGCGGACGTCGGCGTAGAGTGCGGCGACGGCTCGCCGCCAGTCCAGCAGCGTCAGCGACACCTGAGGACTCCGGTCGGTCGACGGAACCTCGAGCCGTCGTTCAGGCAGGACCTCCGAAATCTGGCAATCTCGTCGCCAGACTGCCGGCGTCGTCGTCGACAATGGGCCGACGCAGCGCTGGCCGGCTCGGAGAGGGAGCCTGGGCGCCCCGACCTGGCCGTCGGATCGATCCTCGATGACGAGGGGGCTGCCTCCATGAAATCGGACCCCGGATGGCTCCGCGAACTGGTGGACGCCGCGCCGGACTTCGTGGCGCCGTATCGCGCGTACCGGAACGGTCGGTTCCGGGCGATGAAGCAGGCGTGCCGCGTAAGGTCCGGGCCGGGCTCGGCGGCTCGACTGGCCGCCGAGCACGCGGCCGTCGCCCGACACGTCGCCGGCCTCCTGGGCGCGGTCCCTCCGGGCATGCTGGCCGCGTCGGGCGCCACGGG
>JAJYGO010000399.1 GCA_021785115.1 Chloroflexota bacterium
CCTCGGCCGCTCGGACCGTCTCCACCGCAGCCCACAGTTCCTGCCATCCATCGGGCAGGATCGCTCGGCCCTCGGCGCTGCGTTCCAGTTCCGCCACCACGCGAGCGATGTCGTCGAGGCGCGCGCGCTCCTCCTCTCGGGCGAGCGAGCGGACGAGCGGCTCGAGGACGGCGTTCGGGCCCAGCACCCCGTCAGAACGAGGCGCGGCGCCCCAGCTCGCGTCCGTGAGGGCCTCCGCCAGGTCGTCGAACGCCGCGTCGGCGTGGCCGAGCAGGAGGAGGATGAGCCGGATCAGGTCGGCGGATGAGCGGAGCTCGGCTGCAAGGATCCGGTCGAGCCGATCGGCGGGATCGCCCCGCAGCTCGGCGCGGACGAGGAATGAGCACGCCAGGGCGGGCTCCGTCCCGGGCGTCACGTTGACGACGAAGAACGCCGTCAGGGCCGCGAACGAGAGGTCCCATTGGGCCGCCAGGCGCTCGCCTTCACGCCGCGGCTCAATCGCAAGTGCGCTTCCCACAGACACCGGCCGGACCGTCAGCGCTACCGGGCTGCCATGACCAGTGGACCACTCGTCGATCGTTGCCGGCGACCCTGCGGCGGACAACCGGACACGGAAGAGGTCGTTCGGCAGGCGCTCAATGTCGGCGGTGAATCGGAGCGAGCCGATCGCGCGCGCTAGGGCGTCGATCTCGCGCTCTGCCACCTCGGCCACGCTCTCGGGTACGGGCTCCGGGGAAGGGACGTGATCGGCGAGGAGGTCGCCGAATACCAGGCCACCCTGCCCCGTCGGTACCGAGAGGGATTTCACCCCGTGCGTCGTGTTGCGGCCCCGGAGCTCGACGAGGAACTCGACGTTCGCGTCGAACGCGGCGCGCGTCGCGTTGGCGGAGCCGGTCCAGATCCGCGACCACCACGGCTCGTCGACCACGAAGAGCTTGGCGTGGAGGCCGCGCAGGGGGTCGGAACCGGCATCCGGCGTCTCTTCCGGTGTCGTGCTCGCCGCCTCGACCTGCTCGGCATCCGGATCGAGGATGCACGTCCGCGTCGCGTGCGCGAGGGCTGCCTGACCGAGCGCGTCGAGTGTTTCGGCCCGGCTGACGACCACGTGGCCCTGGGGCGCCGGGAGGAACTCGGAGAGGAAGTCCGGGCTGACGAACGGCGAGACGACGAGTCGGCCCCAGCCACCGGAGGGGAAGGGCCAGGCGCGCCGGCCGTCATGCCCGATCGGACACATCCGGACGAACGCGAGCCCGTCGGGAAGCGGGTCCCAGGCTACCGTGGCGAGGTCGGCCGCGAGATCCGAGACGGCCTGCCGGCGCTCGTCCGTGACGG
Source organism: Chloroflexota bacterium (assembly GCA_021785115.1). The sequence continues at coordinate 1,333 of JAJYGO010000399.1, forward strand.
GCGCGACCGCGAGTCCGGGCAGCGTCGCGACGAACTCGGCCAGCGGCTGCGAGCGCTCGTCGGGTGCGTCGGTCGCGGTTCCCTCGAGACGAAGGATGGTGTCCCAGGAGCGGTCGAAGGTGAGGTTGCGGGAGAGGCACAGGAAGCGATAGCGAGGGGCACCTCCCCCGACGAACCGCATCGCCCAGATCTTCGGGTGGAAGATGCCGCCGGGTCGAGGGGCGCGTACCGGCACGACGGCGGACTCGAGGTAGGCAAGCGCGGGCCGGAAGGGCGGCACCCGGATCTCGCCGGCCTGGGCGAAGACCGTGATCCGTTGGGCGTGCCGACGCACCGCCTCGACGACCGCCACCGGGTTTGCCAGCGGACGCCCGTCGTCGGCCTCGACGTCGAACATGGCGAAGGCAACCGGCGCCAACAGGAGGGCGTTGAGATCGAGCGTGAAGGTGGTGCCGACGGCGCAGTCGAGCGTGTATCCCGGCGGTGGCCGCAGGGCCTCGATCAGCGGCTGGCGACGTTCCGGTTCAAGCATGCGGCCGTGCTCGAAGCCCATCCGCGATGTCGACCGCGAGGGTGCGGCCCTCGGCCCACCGGTACGTGTTCTCGTAGACGCCGCTTGCCCCGTTCCAGCGCTCGAGCGCCCGGCGGTTCTGCAGCCGCGCGAGCGAGCGCTTGAGTCGCCGCTCCCGGTCCACGATGAGCGCGCGGACGGCCGGATCGTCGGGGGCAGGGCGGGGCGCCTCGAGCACCGCCGCCATCCAGGCGTCTGCGAAGCGCCGGGCCTGGTCGACGCGGCCGGACGCGTGCCGCTCGACGGCCGCCCAGAGATCGGCGCGTTCCCAGCCGCGCAGGACCGGCAGCTCTGGGTCCAAGCGCTCCGTCACCCACCGTGCGTACTGCGCGCGATACATGTCTTCAAGTGAGCCGTCGCGCAGCCCGGCGCGGCGTGCCGCGTCCGACAGGGCGATGTTGTAGACAAGCACCGCGCCGTACATCAGCAGCGAGAACCGCCGGGCGAGCTCGACCTCGTGGCGCAGCGGCGCGGGAGCATCGGCGAGGCCGGGGTGCTGCCAGGGAGCGTCGACTCGGTCGAGGCGCGCCGGGTGCGTGAGCGTCCAGGCCAGCAGCGACTGCGGGGCGCTGGTGATCATGCGCTCGCGCAGGAACGTCGCATCCTCGACTCGCAGGTGGAAATCGACGCGCCTGAACAGATCCTCCGGCGCCTCGGGAAGCGCGGGGTGCCAGTTGCGATGCCCGAGGTCAACGACCTCGCGCTCGTCGCCCTCCGCTCGTGAGGGGCCGGCCGTGGCGTGGAAGTGGTCGAGCGACGCGTGGTAGCGGCCGATGGAGCCCGGCACGAGGCGGATCCCGTGACGCTGCAGTCCGGCCCAGTAGAGGACGGCCGGGGGCCGCAGCAGTTTCTCCCGCGCGTCGATGCCGATCACGCCCTCGGACTCGCCGCCTGCGACCAGGGCCCGGACGAGATCGGCCTGCAGCTGCCGGGCTCGCGCGTCCGCCCGCGCGGTCGGCGTTCGCTCCGACTCCAGTCGGCGATAGATCCAAGGGACGAAGAGCCAGTAGCGGGCCCGCGAGTGCAGGGTCGAGGTGCCCGGGAAGAAGTCATCGGCGAATGCATCGCGCACCACCCCCAGGCCGAGCTCATCGACTGTGCCCTTCTCCCGGAACAGGTCGATGACGCCGAGCATCGTGCGTCGCTCGCGCTCCGAGTAGTCCAGCCACGCAAAGGTGCTCGTCACGGTGTGTTCTGGCCGGGTGGAGCGGGGTGGGAAGTGGCTGCGGACCGGCGGGCCACACGCGAGTCGGTCGTCCCGCGCTCCTCGGCGTCGACGAGACGCTCGAGCGCAGCCACCGCCTCATCGAGCTCGTCGAGCAGACCGGCCGGCGCCGCGGGGTTGGCGCGCAGCTCCCGGAGCGACGCGGCGTAGTACCAGAGGGTCCCCTCGCGACCGCCCTTGAAGCGCGCCCAGAGGGCATCGCCCTGGGCGCGGTAGTCGCGCACGACCGAGCGCGCGTTGTGGAGCTTGTCGGCGCAGAGCACCAGGGCGGCGGAGGCGTCGAGGGTGCCGAGGTGGGCGAGATGGGCCCGCTTGCGCGCCTGCCACTCGGCCTTCGCCGACGGGTCCTCGACGGTCGAGTCGGAGCAGGCCAGCACGATATCGGCCACCCGCTCGCCGAACTGGGTGCGGATCCGCTCGAGGGTCCGCAGGCCGCCCTGGTCCTCCACCGTGTCGTGCAGGAGTCCCGCGATCGCCTCGTCCTCGTCGCCCCCGGCCTCCAGCACCAGCGAGGCCACCCCCAGGGGATGCGCGAGATAGGGCACCCCGGTCCCCTTGCGGACCTGCCCGTCGTGGAGCTCGGCGGCCAGCGCGACGGCGGCGAGGAAGCGGGCCCCCGGTCGAACCTCACGCACCGGCCGGTCCTGCGCGCCGCCTGCAGCGGACGGCCGGGGTCGGCCGTCCCGCCCCATCGGAGCACGCGATCCCGGGTCGCTCCCGCATGTCCCCTCGCTGCGCCTGCCGGCCGTCATCATCCCCCACCACTGGGGGCACGATCAATCCCCGCTGTGCCAGCTCGTATGACACGGCAACCCGGAATCGATGCGGTTGTGGTGCAGGGCGGCAGCGGGCATGTCGCGGCGCTTGTCCGGCGCCCGTCGCGATGGCGCACACTGCCTCGCATGGACTTGCCGCTGCGCCTCGCCGGCGCGCTGTGGGCCACCTGGTGGGAAACACCGCGCGGGAGCTCCTCCTCGCCGACGAGACCCGGGTGATCGATGGAACGAGCTGACGGCCTTACCAGGAGCTGGCCCCAGAATGTGGCCCCTCGCCGCACGTGCCAAAGCTGGGACCTCGGGAACGCGCAGCCGGTCGGGTCAAGGAGGCTCGTTCCTTCCGCGCCCGCCCTTTCCCGGCTCCAGCAGTCACCGTCCAGACGGACGTGCTATAGTTCCCGCCGGAGCGTAGCTGATACTGCGGGCGATATCATGTCGAGAGTATGGACCCGAGCTGCCACGAGCTGATCGAGCAGCTCAAGTCCGACAAGAAGAACCGGACGTTCCGAGAGCTGCAGAGGATGCTGGAGGCCAACGGGTTCGTGATGCATCCCAGGAGCGGCGGTAGCCATCGAGTGTTCACGAGACGTGGGTGTTCTTCTCGAGTCGTCTTGATCGAGGGGTCTGACCCCGTGCTGGCGGCATATGTCCGCAGCGTCATCCGCGCCCTCGAGGAGTGCTGCAATGAGTGATGAGGTGAACCTGCAAGGGTATCGACTCGAGGTGTACGTCGACCCAGAAGATGGATCGTGGGTGGCCGAGGCGCCCGACCTCCCCGGCTGCGTGGCGGCAGGCACCACCTATTCCGAGGCGGTAGAACGGGTCGCCGACGCGATCGAGGCCTGGATCGCTGCGGCTCGTGCCGACGGCGGCCCGGTGCCTCAGCCCAGCATCGACGACGATGAGTACAGCGGCCGTTTCCTGCTGCGCCTGCCGAAGGGGCTGCATCGACAACTGGCGCGACAGGCCAGGCGCGAGAGGGTCAGTCTCAATCAGTACTGCTCGAACGCTCTGGCGCAGTTCGTGGCGATCGGACAGTTCTCGGAGGGCCTCGCCCGGACCTACGTGTACGACGCCAGTCGCGCCTTCCTCACCAACCGTCCGCTGACTACGACCGTGTACGCGGCATCTGCGGCACGGGAAGAGCCGGCCTGGTCGCGCATGGCTTCGACCGTGGGGAACCGCGGGGCAGCATTCAGGTCGCGGCCCGAAGTCGAGAGAGTGGCGTGAAATTCGAGTATCTGTCCCTCGCCGACGCAGCCAACAATGGCCCTGACGGGAAGCTGAACGTGCTCGGCTTGGGGCCTCGGGTCCTCAATCTGGCCGCCCTGCCCGGAGGTGTGCCGCTGGCGATCATCGGAGGCGTGTCGGCGGGCATCGAAGAGGCCGGCGAGTACGACCTCGACCTTCGACTGATCGAGCCGGACGGGACTGATGTGCCTCTCGTGAGTGCACGGGCGCTCGTGCCCAGCGATGTGCAGGACACGCGTGCTCCGACAGGCGCCGGTTTCGTGGTGGCGTGGTTCGGGCCTTTCCGCCTTGAGGGTCTCCACAGGATCCACGCCCAGTTCGGTCAGGCCACGGCCGACTACGAGTTCGTGGTCCGACTTGTTCGACCCGAGTCCCCTCTGACGCCGTAAGTCATCCGCGGCGCGTTGGAAACCGGACCGAGATGGTATCCGCGCTGCACGCGGTTTCATGAAGGAGCCAGGGCGGTGCGAGGCTACGCTCTGCCAGGCGGCCGCTTCGGGTGCGGGGGGCAGGCGTGCGCAGGGCAGAGCGAGTGACCGGTGGTTCTGTGTTCTCCGTGACGCGCTCGCCGTCTTCGTGTTGGTAGTCGGGCTCTCCCAGTCACCGCCCTTGCCCGGGGTGACCCGCCCGTCTGTCCTGTCCGGCAACCTGGTCTCGGGGATCCAAGGCGTCGGCCGCGCGACCGCCCTGTCCGTCGCCGTCGCCTGCGACTTCGTGCCCGTCGAGGCCGGTTGCCGACGCGGTCATGGAGCGACGTGAGGGCCCACCGATCCGCATGGCTGCATCGTCCGCCGCGAGCTCTCCCCGAAGGCGCGGCGCCCATGCGAGCCGCAGACGTTCTCGATCGAGGACCTGCACAAGGGCCTCGGACACGTCCATCTGCGGGTCCTCAGGTGCGATCGCCATGAGCTCTTCGAGGCTTCGTCGGGGAGGCTCCTCCAGCCACTCGAGAAGCTCTCTCCGCAGATCGCGGATGGCGAGTTGGCGGAGACGGCCGCCGCGTGCGACCTCTGCCCAGAACAGCTGGCGGAACTGAGCCGCGCGGGCGACCTCGGCGGGGTCATCAAACGAGACCCCCTCGGCGATGTTCCACAGGTCGAGGTACGCCTCAAGCTCGGCCGGGGAGCACTCCATCTCGTTGGCCCGGCTGAACATCTCGGGACGCTCCTGGCCCGGCGCCGGCCAGCCGGGGGTATCGGTCCGACCCTTCCCGTCAGGGCGCGCCATCAGGCTGCCACCGCCATCGGGGCATAGCCGACCCCGCCGTGTGCCGAGCGCATCATCACGACGCGGCCCAGTCGCACCTCCTCCCCCAGCGCCCGCACGAGTGGCCCGCGGTACAGGTACTCGTGGTTCCGGGCCCAGCCGTGCAGCTGGCGGCTGAGGTATGTGGCGGGCGTCAGGGGGCGATCGCCCCGTGCGACGCGCTGCGCCGAGTCGCAGAGGTAAGGATCGAGGTACATCGAGCGCCGCTTACCGGCCATCACGACGGACTCCAGTACGGACCAGCGCCGCGGTCCCGCCACTCGGGTCCGCGGGTGACGCTGGATCGTCGGCCACGAGGGCCTCGTGTCAACCCCGGGCTGGCGCATCTTCCGAGACCCGCCGAGGGAGACGGAGCCGCGCCGACCCGCCCGGCTGACCCGCCGGGCGGCCTCACGATCCTCCGTCGCAGAACCCCGCCTCGCTTGACGGGACCGACCTCCGTTCCGAGGCTGCCCTGACTGCGCCGGCGCGGGTGCTGCCGGGCATGCCGCGGGAGGATGGACGATGAGCGAGGACGTCTGGCCGGTCCCCCTGACCTGCCCGGCCTGCGGGGTCCCGGCGACGACGCGGCTGTGCCGCCTGCACCACTCCGCCTCGGGCGACGACATCGAATGCGCCATCTGCGGGTTGCGCGTCTGGGAGGGCCAGCTCCTCGCGCGTGGGCGGGACCTCGGCGAGGACGAGGTGGACGCCGAGGTGGCGCGCCGGCTCGGCCTGGCCCTGCCCCTCGACCCGTCCCTGCAGGCGGTGCCACCCGAGCAGCGCTCCGCGGGCCTGGCGGTGGCGTCCGACCCGGGCCACCGGCGTCCGGCGCCGCGGCTGCCCTCCTCGATCACCGTGCGCTGGCGCGCAGACCGACCCCCGGAGGCGGGACGGTGAACCCGGTGGAGCGCCTCAGCCGGCGCATCCTGCTCGGGCTCGCCAGTGCGGCGGTGGTGCTGGCGGGTTGCGCCGTGGGCTGGGTGGTGCTGCAGCTGGTGGGGATCCACCTGCCGGCCGGCACCATCGTGCTCGCCGCGGGAGCCCTGCTGACCTGGCTGGTGCTGGGCGGCGGGACCAGCACCCCCGCCCCGGCCCCCACGGTCGCGCGGGGACGGGCGCCCGAGGCCAGAGCCCGCTGGGCCGACCTGCTCATCGCCGCCGAGCTGCTGCGCGACGGCCTGATCGACGAGACCGAGTACCAGCAGGTCCGCACGCGGGTCGCCGGCCTGCCGCCCAAGGGCGGCGAGGGGAGCACGCCCAATCTGCCGAAAGATCCGCGTCTGCCCTCTTGACGCAGGGGCATTCCGCACGATGGATTCGGGGTCGGCGGGACGGCCCGGCGATGGCGGCGGCCAGACGCACCCAGCGGGACCACGACCATGCCATTGAATTTCGCCCGACCCGTCGCCGAGTTCCTGAACGCCGCACCCCCCGAGATGGAGTGGCTGGTGGACGAGCTCCTGCCCGCCCACGGCCTGCTGCTCGTGGTGGCCCCCCAGCGCACCGGCAAGAGCCTGCTGCTGCTCGAGCTGATGACCGCCATCGCCGGAGGCCTGCCCTTTCTGGGCCGGCCCACGCAGAAGGCGCGCACCCTGTACGTGCTGCTGGAAGGACCGGCGGCGAGCCTGGCCGCCCGCTACCAGCGCCTGGCCGAGCACCGCTCCCTGTCGGGCTGCTGGGTGGTGCACGGCCACGACGTGCGCGCCGGGTCCGACGCCTGGGAACAGCTCCTCGCCGATGTCCGGGCCCTGCAGCCGGCCCTGGTGGTGCTCGACACGTGGGCGCGATCGCTGCCCCTGGGCTCCGATGAGAACAGTGCGCGCGACGTGGGGGTGGCCACGGCCCAGCTCGATCGCCTAGTGCGCCTGGGCCCGGCGGTGGTGGTGGTGCACCACGTGGCCAAGGGTGGCGGCGCCACCGGCGGCGCCGCCGCGCGCGGCTCCACCGCCCTGCCCGCGGCCGCCGACGGGACCTGGGTACTCCAGCGTCGGGGCCCCGATGCGCTGACCCTGGACAGCGAGATGCGCGACGCGGAGGCCGAGCACCTCGTCCTCGCCATCGATTGGGAGCACGGCACCTTCACCCCGGTCGACGTGGCGCAGGACGCGCCGGCCCGGCCGGCCGCGTCGCGGGCACCCTCGGGGATCACCCCCGGCGACCTGCGCCAGCTCGCCATCGTCAAAGGGGGTGAGATCGACAGCGGCGCGGTGATGGCCCGCTGGGCCTGCAGCGATACCACCGCGCTCAAGGCGCTGAGGCTCGCGGTGGAGGCCGGCGTGCTCACCGAGCAGGGGCCGCGCAACCACCGGCGCTACGGGCCCGCGGACGCGTCCGCGGCCTGAACCCGATCCATCCCAACCCCCACCACCCTCGGAGGGGGTGGGGTTGGGATGGGGTTGGCCCCCGCAGGATGGGGACCGAGCGTCAGGCGTCCTCGGGCTCCACGGTCTCGACCAGGTAGGTGCGGCGGAAGTCCTCGAAATCAATCTTCCGGATGCGGTACGAGGGGCGCTCGCCGCCGCGGTAGGCCACCGCCCGCAGCCGCCCGGCCTCAATCTGAAACGTCACCCAGCGCGCGCTGTACCCGATCTGCTCCGCGACGTCCCGTGGCGTCAGCCAGACCTCGTCCTCGCGCATGACCTGCCCTCCCCGCGCTGCCCTCGCCACCTGCCGTGCCGGCATCGCGATCCTAGGCGACGGTCGGGCCGGGTCAAGCGAGCGCGGGGACGCCGATCAGCGGCGAGGCTGGAATCGGCTCCGACGTCTCGCCGATTGCCCATCGAGCACGGGGACCCTCACGACGTCCGATCGGCAGGCCGCGAGCGAGTTGGTGGCTGCGGCGCTCGAACGGTGGGCTCGCTCGCTGCCTTGTCCGCCGCGTGGTCGAGTGTGCTCTGGGAAGCACGCCACGGCCCCTCCGGGCGAGTCCCGGAGGGGCCGTGGACACCGAGGATGTCGAGCCGGAGGTTGCTACCTGCTGGCGAGGTCGGTGACGAACGCCGCGGCGTTCGGCACGCCCCAGCCGGTCGTGGCGTCCCAGCCGCTCGTGGTCGCGTAGCCCGGGATCGGCACCTGCCAGAGCTGGTTGTCCTGCAGATCGCCGACCGACTTCGGCACGGCACCGGTCACGTTGACCTCACTGCCGGAGAAGCTCTTCGGCGCGGAGCCGTAGTGCTGCGCGACGATGTCGGTGTAGTCGCTGGCCCCGGCCCCGCCATAGAGGATCGGATCGAGGAACCCGATGGGGGCCTTGTCCGCCGCGGCACGCGCGGCATTGACCAGGGCGACGAGCGCCGCCGTCTGGGGGGTCGCGGCCGAGGTGCCGCCGTACACGGACCAGCAGCCCGTGGTGTTGCCGCAGTTGTACGCCGGGTAGGCCGTGATGTAGACGTCCACGCCGCCGTTCACCGCGGCGTTCCAGGCCGTGTCAGGGACGAGGCGGTGGTTCCCGTAGCCCGATCCCACGGTCTGCTGCCAGCTTGGCTGCGGGTAGATGGCGCTGGCGCCGCCGCCGGTCGCGATGGGTCCCCACGACTCGTTCCAGACCGCCTGCGAGCTCCCGCTGCTCGGCGTGGCCGCCCAGTAGGCCGGATTGAAGCATGGAGCCTGGCTGCAGGCGGTCGACGGAAGGAAGGCCGTGTTGTCCGACGGGTTCCAGGTCCAGCCGTCCTGCAGCTGCGTGCCACCCACGGCCACCACGTACGGCGAGGTGGCGGGCCACTCCACCGTGGGGTACGGGTAGACGGCGCTCTCCTTGTGCTGCTTGGCGAAGCCCAGGCTGCCGTTATCGCCTACCGCGGCGAAGAAGTTGTCGCCCTTCGCCAGGCCCTTCTGGAACACCTGGTCGAACTTGGCGACCTGGGCCGCCGCGGCGCCCCCGAAGGTCTGCTCGGGCACCGCGAAGGACATCGAGAAGACCGTGCCGGGCGGGGTCGCGTCGATCTCGTTCGAGATCGCGTTGAAGAGGTTGGGGAAGCCCTGCACGCCCAGCGTCTCGGCAGGGGGCACTGCGAGCAGCACGATGTGCGCCTCGGGCGCGATCGAGTAGGCCCACTCGATGTCGAGCGTCGCCTCGCCCGACCAGCCGGCGGCCCCGCTCGGGCCGGAGAGCCCGTTGCCCCGGGCGGTGTTCGAGTACTGCGGGTTGCCCTGGGGGAAGACCTGCTCGAAGTTGGGATCGGGCAGGCTGGAGAAGAAGGTGTCGTGGAAGTGCTGGAGGTCGGCGGCCGCGGTCGGGCTGCCGTAGGCGTCCACCAGCACGATCGTCTGACCCTGCCCGTAGTTGGGACCGGAGGAGATCGGGGCCACTGCGTCCACGCCGTAGGCCGTCCGGATCTGCGCCGGCGTGTAGCAGTGGAAGTACGAGACGGCGCTGCCGTCGGGTAGCGTGCAGGTGGTCGACGACGTGTCGTGCGCCGTCCTTGCGCTCAAGGGAACCTGCACGGCCAGCGGGACCAGCCCAACGGCGCTCGACGCGATTGGGGCCGCGGCGACCGGCGCCCCCGAGAGCAGGAGCGCCGCGGATGTCACCAGGGCGAGGGATAGGCGATGCTGCATGCGTGGTTCCCCTCATGTGCGGACCGGGACCGGGACGACTCGACGCGAATCCGTAGGACGACTGAGGCTACCCCGAGCGCGGCCAGCGCTCCGAGGACGGCCCGGTCCAGTATCCCCTGATCGGCACCAGCTTCGCGTTACATATTCATTGCCGTTGGCGCCTTCGGTGCCCGGAGGCACCGCGGTCTTCGCTCTCTGTCGGCATTGGGACGTCGACTGACCGGGTCTGAACGTGGCGAGCGCGATGCGCGCTCCCCATCCGGCGGAGCCAAGCGCCGCGGATCGGGAGACGCGGTCGAGCCCCCGCCGGCGCGGAGGAGGTGCCGCACCTGGGCCCCCTGGGCGGGGGGCTTGACGACCGAGCCCTCCTGACCACACTTCCCCGATCGCGGAAGGCACTGGTCAGATGGAGGGACACATGGCGACCATCGTGGTGAGCCGGACGGGTCGGGGGCACGGCTGGGGATCGGATCCCTGGAAGTGGGTGAGCCAGTTGACGCCCGAGGAGCGTGCGGCGGTGCGGGACGGGCATGTGGTCCTCATCGCGGGCTGCCCGCCGATCGGTGGGGCCTGGGGCACGACCCTGCGGCAGGTGCTGTTCGACGGAGGTCGGTACGTGCACCGGGTTCCCTCCCGGGACACCCTGGTGGCCGTCGGCGAGCAGGACCTGCGAGGCGTGTGGTGAGCGGCGAGCCGGTCGACGTGGAGCGACTGGAAGCCTGGACACGCTGGTGGGGCCGCGGGCCGCTCCCGAGGGGTGCCACCGTGCTCGGGGTCGTGACCAGGAGCCGCGGCGGGCCACTCGGCGATCGAGGGGCGCTCATCCTCCTGCGGAGCGGCCGCTATGTGCAGGGCAACGCCGGCGCGATCCGCCTGCTTCCGCAACGCGAGGTCGAGGCGGCCCTCGGGCAATGATGCCCGCCCCGCCACGGAGCGGACACTCACGACGACGGGGCGGACGCCTCGGCGGCCGACGTCAGGATCCGTGGAGAAGGGCGTCTGCCCGGCCCGAAGGGGCGCATCGGTGCGTCCGCGCCCCACGAATTCGTACCCGCCCTTGTGTCCGAATGGACCGGGGCGCATGATCCCGGCAGTCCAGCGGACACCACGAGGGAGCAACGAAGTTCGCGCGCGCCCGCGCCCCTCACGGCAACGGCGGTGCCACGCGAAGCAGCACGGCGCGGGAAGAGGGGTCGGAGATGACTATCCACGACGCGTGGGCATCGGCATTTCGTTCGCGGCGCCACGGTGCCACGGCCCGGCCCCGACGGCGGCCTTGGGCGCTTCGTCGGACATCGCTTCCTCGAGCCGGTGCACTGCTCGCCGGCGCAGCACTCTTCGCTTCGATGACTGCGGCCGCGACCCCGCCCGTCGGTGCGGCCGCCGCGCCGGCGTCCCGACCCGCCGAGCCCCCAACCGCCGCGGCGTGCGGGCCAGCGTCGGCCGGCAGCGCGCGGTGCTTCACGCTCGTGCGGACCGACATTCCGGCTCGGTCGCGCTCGCAGGTCAGCCCGGCGGCGCAGCCGAACGGATACAGCCCGGCGGACCTGCAGACTGCCTACAACCTCGCAACAGCGGCAGCAGCAAACGGTGGCGGCGAGACCGTCGCGATCGTAGACGCCTACGACCAACCCAACGCGCTCTCCGACGTCAACGTCTACCGCGCCCAGTACGGCATCCCGCAGTTCGTGAACCCGATCGCCGGCGGTGCCTGCACCGGGGGCACGCCGAACGCGTGCTTCACGAAGGTGAACCAGTACGGCCAGACCAGCGGGCTCCCGCGCGGGAACAGCGGCTGGGGTGCCGAGATCTCCCTGGACATCGAGATGGTCTCGGCAATCTGCCCCTCGTGCAGCATCGTCCTCGTCGAGGCGAGCTCGAGCTCCTTCGGCAACCTCGGTACCGCGGTGAACACGGCCGCGTCCATCGCCAACGTCGTCGCGATCTCGAACAGCTACGGCGGATCGGAATCCTCGAGCGAGACCAGCTACGACACGGCCTACTATCACCACCCCGGCATCGCCGTCACCGTGAGTAGCGGCGATAACGGGTACGGAGTCGAGTACCCCGCAGCCTCGCAGTATGTGGTCGCGGTGGGCGGGACCAGCCTGACCCGAGCGTCGAACACGCGAGGCTGGACGGAGACGGCCTGGTCGGGCGCCGGCAGCGGCTGCTCAAAGTACGAGCCGAAGCCGACCTGGCAGAGGGACAGCGGCTGCGCCCAGCGGACCGTGGCGGACGTCTCGGCAGTCGCCGACCCGGCCACCGGGGTGGCCGTCTACGACAGCTACGGCAGCTACAAGGGGTGGTACGTGTTCGGAGGGACGAGCGTCGCCTCGCCCATCATCGCCTCCGTCTACGCGTTGGCCGGAACGCCTGCCCGGGCCACGAACCCGGCGAGCTACCCGTACGCTCACACCGGCGCCCTCAACGACGTGACCAGCGGAAGCAACGGCAGCTGCGGCGGCTCCTACCTGTGCACGGCCGTCTCGGGCTATGACGGCCCGACGGGCCTGGGGACGCCGAATGGCACCGCGGCATTCGCAGCCTCTTCCACCGGCACGGCGCCCACGGCGAGCTTCACCGCCACGCCAACCTCCGGGACTGCACCCCTTGCGGTGACGTTCACCGATACGTCGCAGGGCAGCCCCACGAGTTGGTCCTGGAACTTCGGCGACGGCGGCACCTCGACCTCCCAGAACACCACGCACACATACCAAGCGGCCGGCACCTACGCGGTCTCGCTGACGGCGACGAACGCGTACGGCAGTGACACGGCGACGCAGACCATCACGGTGAGCCCCGCGTCTGCGCCCGACTTCTCGCTTACGGTTAGCCCTGGATCCCAGTCCGTACCCGGCGGACAGGCTGCCAGCTTCAACGTGAAGGTCACGCCGCTCAGTGGCTTCAGCGGGGCCGTGTCGTTCAGCATCAGCGGCCTGCCGGGCCGGTGGACGGCGACGTTCAGCCCCTCGACGGTCAACGGATCGCCGGGTGGGACGTCGACGCTCACCATCAGCACTTCGCGGACGCCGCGCGGCACGCGCACGTTCACCGTCACGGCGACGAGCGGCGCGCTGTCCCACAGTCAGACCGCCAGCATCACCGTGAACTGAGCCGAGTCGCCTGCGCGAACGCGCGGTTTGGTCAGGTCTGTGGCCCCAGCCCTCTGACCGCCGCGCAGGCGGACGGTAAGGGACTGGATGCCACGGGGTCCGAACCAGCCCCGCGGCGCCCGTGGTCCTTCGTTGATGCTCCGTGCCGTGCCCGCGGCGACGAGCCCGCCCCCGGGGTTTCGACAGGACGCCCTGCTGTACCACGGCGTCGGCGGCCTTCCCGCAGATCGAGGAGATGACGCATCTTTACCGCCGACCTGCACCCAAGCCGTTCTTCGGGGCGCTGCTGGAGGGCTTCGCGTGAGCGACCTGTCTCACTCCCCTCCCGACTGCAACGAGCTGCGAGGTGCGTCACCAGCACCACCCGAGCCCTGGGGCCCGCCGCTGCCCGCCGATCACGCGCGCCATTCTCCGCAGACCGGGCAGCTCGGCTCGCCGTACGTGGGGAGCAGATCGTCGGTGCACGCAGCCCGCCCGCAGAGGGTGACGAGCGACGGTAGCCGTGCCGGCCAGTCCCGTGCCGCGCTCGCCGGGTCGAGGTCATCGAAGACGGCCGGCGCAGGGCGATGCAGCTGGCCTCCGAGGCGCACCAGGAAGTGCATCCGGTCGCGCCCGGGGTGTCCCAGGCGGACGGCGGCCTCCTCGGGGATCCGATCGATCCGACCCATCGCCGCGCTCCCCTCCCTGCCGTGTCGGTGCTCCTGGCGAGCGTGGCCCAGCGGGGCCACCGGTCAACGCGGCCCGCTCTCAGCGCCCCGCTGTAGAGGGCGAACGGCGGCGCGGACGACGCGGAGCGCAGGGACCATGTGCCCATGCCGATGCGCCGCGCCGTCGCGGCCTGACACAGCGAGCAGGAAGGGCGCGGGACAAGCACGGGTGCGTGCTCCGGCGGGGTGGCCCGCGCGAGCGCCTTGGGACTCGTCGCTCCGGGGCTTGACGCGCAGCCGGACGTGCCCAGCATCCTCCGGATGAGCGAGCCGCTGCGCCGGATCCAGGTCGATGCCGCCGCGTGGTTCCGCGACCAACTCGCGCACTCACCGCGCGCCCGCGCCTACCTCGCCGAGCGCGGGATCACGCGGGCCACGGCCGACGCCTGGGGGCTCGGGTACGCCCCCGCGCACGACGGCCTCCTGCGCCACCTGGCGGCCCGCGGCTGGTCGGCCACGCTGCTCCTGGCGAGCGGGCTCGCGCTCGACGCCCCGCTGCGCCCGCGCTGGGTCGACCGTCTCATGCTCCCCTTGCCCGACGAGGCCGGTGTGCCGCTGGCCTTCGCCGGTCGAGCCCTCGAGGCGGACGTCGAGCCCAAGTACTTGAGCTCGCCCACCAGCGCGCTGTTCGTGAAGCACCGCGAGCTGTACGGGTGGCCCAACCTGCCGGCGGTGCGCGCGGCCGGCGAGGCGCTCCTCGTCGAGGGCCACCTCGACATGCTGGCAGCCTGGCAGGCCGGCCATCGCCACGTGCTGGCCCTGGGCGGCACCCTGCTCCACCCCGAGCAGCTGGCGCGTCTCGGGGTGCCGCGCCTCACGCTGGTGCTCGACGGCGACGCCGCCGGGACGCGCGGGCTGGAGCGGGTCCTCACCGCGCCCGCCACCGCGGACCTGCAGGTAGGGGTGGTGACGCTGCCGGCCGGCGAGGACCCGGCCTCGCTGCTGCAGCGGGATCCAGGCGCCTTCGAGGCCGCGCTGGCCGCACCCCGCAGCCGCTGGCGCTACCTGTGGGACACCACCCGTGCCCGGTACGTCGAGCGGGCGGCGCGCGACGTCGAGGCGCGCATCGCCTGGAAGGACGCGTGGGTGGCGCTCTGTCGCGCGGCCCCCGCCGACCTGTGGCCGCGCCTGCTGGCGCCGCTCGCCCGGGAGCTCGGCGGCATGCCCCTCGGGCTGCTGCTCGAGGACTGCGCGCGCGGACCGCGCTGAGCGGGGCCGCATCACCCGCGCGCGACCGTCCACCCGGGCGCGTGCAGGTTCACGCGCGCGTGAACAGGGCCGTGTAAGACGCGCGGCGCCCGCGCGTCCTTGCCGTGGTCAACGCCATCACATGTGCGAACGGAGCGAACGATGCGCCGCCAGCGCCAACAGCGCACGGTCCGCTTGCGCCTCGGCCCGCTGATCGGGTTCCGTGGACGGCGATGGAGGTGCCGGTGGCAATGGACGCGGAACTGGCGGCCTGGCTCGAGGCGCATCGGCTCGCGCCGGCGGGCCTAACCCTCGAGGCGTACGTGGGGCCGCCCGCCCTGCGCGCCGCGATCACCTCGCTCGCGACCCGCCTCGTCGGGCTCGAGCGGGTGCGATCGGCGGGGGCGGCCCTGCCACGGGCCGTCGCGCTGACCGGGCCGGTGGGCACGGGGAAGACGTTCCTGACCCGCGTCCTGGCCAGCCTCATCGCGCCTGTCCCGACGTATCGCCTCGAGTCGGCACTGCTCGACGCCGAACGCATCGAGGCCCTGGGGCGGCTGCTGGCCGGCCGGCGGGACGCCGCCGTCGTGGTGCTCGAGGAGGCGGACGCCCTGGTCCTCGATCGCGATGCACGCCAGCACGACCGCGCCTCGCGGGCGGGCCTGCTCGCCCTCCTCGGCGCCATCGATGCCCTGCCGGCCGACCACGGCGCGGTGTACGTCCTCGTGACGTCGCGACCCGCGATGGCCATCGACGAGGCGATCACGCGCCCCGGGCGCTGCGACACGGTGGTGACGCTGGCCCGCCCCACCGCGGCCGAGCTCGCGGCGCTGCTGCGCGCCCAGTGCACCGCGCGCCGCCTGCCCGGCCTGCCCATCGAGCTCATGGCCGACGCCCTGCGCGGCGCCACCTACCCGGCAGCCATCGCCGCCCTCGACGAGGCGGTGGGCCTGGCGGCCGCCCAGGGTCGGGCGGCGGACTGGCCCCTGGTCGCCGAGATCCTCGAGCGCCGCGGGGAGATCGACGCGGACGACGTCCTCGACGACCGCGAGCTGCACGTGGCGGCGCTCCATGAGGGCGGGCACGCCCTGGTCGCCCTGGCCACCGGCCAGGTCGTGCCCAGCGCCCGCATCTCGCGGCTGCGGGGCGGCGAGACGCACGTGGGGCCCGACGAGCGACGGCGCCGCATCGTGTCAGACGATGCGCTCCTCGATCGTATCGCCGTGGCCCTGGGCGGCCTCGCCGCCGAGCAGGTCGTCCTTGGGAGTGCGTCGAGCGGGTCGGCCAGCGACACCGCGCGCGCCACCGAGCTCGCCGCGCGGCGCCTCGACGGCGGTGGCGACCCGGGCTGGGGCGTGCTCTCGCTGCGGGGGCTCTACGAGCCCGGGCCCGAGACCATCGACCGGCGCGACCGGCGCATCGCCACCGTGCTCGCCGAGCAGCACCGCCGTGCCGAGCAGATCGTGACGGCCGAGCGGGCCGGCGTGGAGCGCGTGGCGGCCGCGCTCGAGGCACAGGGCGCCCTCCCCGGCGCGGAGCTCCTCGCCCTGCGGTCCGGGCGCGCCACAGCCGCGGAGTAAGTGACGGGCGACGGCACGCGGCCCCGTGTGCGGTACGCGCGAACACTGACGGAGCAGGGCATCCCGCTCGCGTCTGCGGGTCCCGCCGGCGGCGCGGGTGGTGCGGTCAGCGCCCTGCCAGCCACTTCCGCGCGGCAGCGATCCTGGCCGGGCGACCAGGCCCCGGGGGGATCGCGTCGAGCCGCTCGCGGACCGTGGGCACGTCGAGGGATCCCGACCGCGATGAGCGCCTCGACAAACTCGAAGTCCTTGATCCGCCCTGCCGCGAGCTTGGACGCCGCGAGGTCGTGCCGCTCGATCGCGAGGCCGTGTCCGCGAACCAGGATGGACGGCGCCTCGAAAGGGATGAGGCGCCCTCGCCAGCCAGCGGGTAGCCACGCCGTATCCTCGCTCACGCCCTGCGCGTAGTAGCCGTTCGCGTCGTGGAACGGCGACATCTCCCCGAGCACCGCGTCGATGAGCGTTGCCTTCGCCCCGTCGGCATCATCCGGAGGCACGACGTCGGC
>JAJYGO010000196.1 GCA_021785115.1 Chloroflexota bacterium
GAGCGGGGCAGTCATCTGGGTAACCGACTCCGAAGTGCCGGGGATCAACGGGAGCGGCCGGCGATGGGGTCGCCGGCCGCTCGATGCTGTAGCGCGCGCTGGCGCGCCCTATGGCTGGCTTACTGGAGCAGCTTCAGGACGTAGGACGGGGACTGGTTGGCCTGCGCGAGGACCGAGACGCCGGCCTGCTGGAGGATCTGGAGCTTGGTGAAGTTCACCATCTCCGATGCCACGTCCAGGTCCTGGATGCGCGACTGGGACGCCGTCAGGTTCTCCGACGCGACGCTCAGGCTGTTGACCGTGTGCTGGAGCCGGTTTTCCGTGGCGCCGAAGTTGCCGCGGATCGTGCTGACCTGGTTGATCGCGTTGTCGAAGACGCTGATCAGCGCGTTGGCCTCGGCGTTGGTGGGATTCGTGGTGAAGCCCTGGAAGCTCGAGTTGGTCGAGATGCCCAGGCTGGTCGAGTTCACCATGGCGAACGAGATCGCCAGCGTGTCGGAGGCGTTGGCCCCGATCTGCAGGGTGGCCGACTGATTGCCGCTGGCGGTGACGAGCTTCGAGGCGTTGAGGTCGCCGGCAATCGTACCGGCCGAGAGCGAAGCAGAGGCGGTCAGGCCGGCACTGGTCACCACGGCGGTGCTCGGCGGGACCTCCAGGCTCATGCTGATACCCAGCTGGTTGAAGTCCAGGGTGACCGTGTTGTTGCCGCTGGCCATGAGCTTGGTGAGGTCGATCGTCTGGCTTGCGGTTGCGGCAGACGCGCTGCTCGCGTTGTACAGGGTGACTACGGTGTCAGTCCCCTGCGTACCGCTGGCGAGCAGATACGTCGTGCCTGATTGTGCGCCGCTTGCGTCGATGTTCGAGACCAGCGCATCGACGTTGGGAGTGGCGCCGGTGGTGACCAGAAGGCCGGGCGTCGTGGTGTAGTTCGACGAGTTGACCGTGACGTTGTTGTACGCCGTGAGTCCGGAGGTCGTCAGCTGAGTGGCCAGATTGCCGTTCAGCAGATTCAGCCCGTTGAACGTCGTCGAGTTCGAGATCCGGTCGATCTCCGACGTCAGCGCGGTCATCTCGCTCGCGACGCTCTGCAGATCGCTTGGGCCCAGGGTCCCGTTGGCCGCCTCGACCGCCAGCTCGCTCATGCGCTGCAGCATGGCCTGCACTTCGTTGAGCGCACCTTCGGCCGTCTGGACCATCGACATGCCGTCCTGGGCGTTGCTCTGAGCCTGGTTGAGGCCGTTCACCTGGGCCTCGAGGTTCTGACTGATGGCCAGGCCGGCTGCGTCGTCGGCCGCGCGGTTGATGCGCAGGCCACTGGAGAGGCGCTCGACGCTCTGCTGATACTGGGTCGAGAGCGCGCTCAGGTTGCGCTCCGCGATGAGCGCATTGATGTTGGTGTTGATGACGGTGCTCACGCCGGGCCTCCTAGCCGCTGCGCCGTTCCAGTCCGGGCGTCCCTGCCCGGTGCGGAGTCCATCTCCGCACGTGGGGTATCGGCCGGGGCGGGCGCGACTTGAGGAGGCGCCGCCCACCGTCCGCGGTCGCTGGGGCGCCGGGCGGATACCGGCGTGGATCGCCGGCGTTGTGGATCACGCGGATCTGGGCGGTCCAGCGACGCATGGTGGGCCCCGGCAGCGGGGTGCCGGTGATGCCGAGGTCCGCGAGGCGCGCCATCCGCTCGATCAGGTCGTGTTCCAGGCGGTTCACCTGTAGAGGAGAACGTGCGGGTGCGTGGTCACGCCGCCTGCGTGCGTGCCGCTCCGGTCGCCCGCGTGGTGACGACCCGCTGCAAGCGGCCGACCCGCAGTCCCGCCGCGCGCGCCCGCATCCACCATCCCGCGTCGGGAACGATGCCGGGCCGCAGCCCGGGCGGCAGCACCTGCAATGCGGCGGCCCACAACTGCGTGCCGGCAACCGGCGGCTCGTCGTCGTGTGCGGCGGCCGGGCTGCCGTTCCCCGCGGCTTGCCCACCATCAGCGTCGAGCTCACCGGCCACGTACTCGAGCGGCACGGCGAGCGCGGTGGCGACGAGGGCCGCGAGGTGATCGGGCGTGAAGGTGACGTCGGGGGGCAACGGCGCGATCCAGGCGCCTCGCGCGGCGTGCAGGGCGGCGTCCAGCACGGCGTCCAGCACGTCGCCGGGGGCGCTGCCGCGGATGTTGCGGGCCTCTCCGTCGACGACGCGCACGCGTGGATCGGCCGCGGCCAGCATGCGTGCCGCCTGGCCGACCGGCGCACCGACCCCCTGCAGCACGACCACGACTTCGACGCGTGGATACGCCTGCGTCAGCGCGGACCGCAGCGCCTCGGGGAGCGTCAGCGCCGCCCGGTCGCCGGCGACGGGTACCACGACGGTGACGAGTGGCCCCTGCCCGGCCTCCGGCGGCCAGCAGACCGCTCGGCCGGCCCGTGCTGTCTCGAGGGCGGCGCGGAGCCGATCCGTCTCGGCCCGCTCGGCCTGGCGGCGCACCAGCGCCGCGTGCCAGGCCGGTTCGGCATCCCGCAGCTCTGGCGAGCCAAGCACGAAGCGTCGGCCCTGCGAGGCGCGTCCGGCGTGCTCGGCCGCCCAGCGATAGGCATCCGCCCATTCCGCCGCGCGGTCGCGCACGTCGTACTCGGCAAGGACGCGTTCGCGTGCCCGTCCGGCGAGCTCTTCGCGCAGCGTGCGCGAGGCGACGATGCGCTCGAGCTGGCGGCGCCACTCCCGCGGGCTCCCCGCCAGCAGGCCGTCCACCCCGTCGCGGATCACGTCGTACGGTCCACCGAACGGCGTGCGCGACGCCACGGTGGCCGCACCCGCCAGGCTGTACTCGAGCCAGTGGAGCTCGGAACGGGCCAGGTCGTACTTGTCCCCCAGTACCGGCGCCAGCCCGACATCGGGCCGGGCCTCGACGAGTGCCCGGGCGAACGCGGGCACCCCCGCCACATACGGCCGGACTTCGTCGACGACACCTGACAGGAAGGGCCGGTCCGAGCCCAGCCAGACGCGGCGGGCGCGGGGATGGCGTCCCACCACGGCGTCCAGGGCGGCCCGGCAGACGTTGTAGTGGCCGATCCGCTCGGGGCCACCATAGAAGAGGAGCCGGGGGTCTCCCGCGAGATCAGGCGGCGGGCTGGCGGCCTGGTACCAGGCCGGGTCCACGGCGTTGCGGATCACCCGCACGGCGTCGGTGAAGCGGCGCAGCCGGCCGGCGATCACCGGCGTCGTGGTGGTGACGAGATCCGCGCGGCGCACCACACGCTCGATGAGGTCGCGCTCGGGCGCCAGCCGGCGCGACAGGTTGTTCCACACCGAGGGCGACAGCAGGTCGTCGTCGGTCTCGTACATCAGGGCACGGCCGCGCAGCACGGCGGGATCGCGGTCCAGCAGGTCGACGAGCGCCCGCACGACCGGCTCGCTCGGGCCCTGCAGGCGGTGCCCGGCGGCCGTGCAATGGGTCTCGGCGGTCGCGCGATCGGGCCCGGCCACGTCGCAGTCGCCGCACACCCAGGACGTGGCGTACGTGCGGCGGAAGACAAGCACGTCGGCCCACTCTATGGGAGTCAGATCGGGCACGGCCTCGCCCGTCTGGAGGGCCTGGAGGGCTGCAAGCGGATCATCCGCGCAGGCGCGCGGGACGTGCGCCGATACGATCCACGGCCGGACCTCGACATCATGCTCGGTGAGCCGGCTCGCATACATTCCGAGCCGGTAGAAGTCGCAGACGCCGGAATCGATGCTCCCGGCGACGAGGACGTGCAGTGGTGAGCTCATGGCATGCCCTCATCGGCATCCCAGAGGGCTGCCACTGGCAGACGGGTCGCCTCTCGGCGCCCCCGAGCGATTGCTACGGCCATTG
>JAJYGO010000446.1 GCA_021785115.1 Chloroflexota bacterium
GAGCCGCCGAACACGACCCAGCGCTCGATGCCGAGATGCCGGCGCAGCCGTTCCATGTCGGCGACGAGGTCCCAGGTGGTGTTCTCCTCGAGGCTGGCGTGGGGCAGGCTCTTCCCCGCGCCCCGCTGGTCGAACAGCACGATCCGGTACGCCGCCGGGTCGAAGAACCGCCGGTCGTCGGCACTCGCGCCGCCTCCGGGGCCGCCGTGCACGAACACCACCGGCGTGCCGACCGGGTTCCCGCTCTCCTCCCAGTAGATCTCGTGGAGGCCCGACACGCGCAGGTGGCCGGCTCGATTGGGCTCGATGGGTGGGTAGAGTTCTCGCACGTCGACTCCCCGGTGGGCGAGGCTCGAGTGGCGCGATCCGCGGGCCGCCGACTGCCTCGTCGCCGATCGTAGACGCTGGCGACGCCGGGCGCGGATGATTCCGCCCCGCGCGTGGATGGAGACGCGGCCCGGAGTGCGTCATCATTGGCGGCGACGACGCGCGGAGGGGCCGAGCGGACATGGCAGAAGCGGATGTGGGTGACGCGCTCACGATGCGGGCCGAGGCCGCCCCCGCCCGGGAGGCCTCCTGCGGCGCGGAGACCGTCCACGGCGGTCGGCTCCCCGGGCTCGATGGGCTGCGGGCGCTCGCCGTGCTGGCGGTCGTGCTGTACCACGCCGACCTCGGCTGGTTTTCCGGCGGCTTCCTCGGCGTCGACGTCTTCTTCGTGATCAGCGGGTTCCTGATCACGACGCTCCTGCTGGCCGAACGCGAGCGGCTCGGCCGGATCGAGCTCCGGGCCTTCTGGCAGCGACGTGCGAGACGCCTGCTGCCCGCGCTCTTCCTGGTGCTCGCGGCCACGCTCACGCTCGCGGTGGTCCTCGCCCCGGACGAGGTCGCACGGCTGCGCGGCGACACGCTGGCCGCCCTCGGCTATGTGACGAACTGGTACCTGATCCTCCGGCAGCAGTCCTACTTCGAGGCCGTGGGGCGCCCATCGCCGCTGCTGCACCTGTGGTCGCTCGCCGTCGAAGAGCAGTTCTACGTGCTCTGGCCGCTCGCCCTGGCTGCCGGCCTGATCGTCCTGCGCCGGCGTGGGATGCTCGCCGCGAGCCTGGCCGGGGCGATCGGGTCGGCACTGCTGATGGCGTGGCTCTACCGGCCAGACGTCGATCCTTCGCGGGTCTACTACGGGACCGACACGCACGCCGCGGGGCTCCTCCTGGGGGCGGCGCTCGCGCTGGCCTGGACGCCGGTCCGGACGGCGCTCGCGTCGGTGCTGAACGGAGCCGGCGGCCCGACGGGCGGCGCGCCACCGCAGGCCGCCCGGAGATGGCGCGACCTCCCGCCGTGGCCCGAGGAGCCGATCCGGCCCGTGCCTGCCCGCCGGCCGCGCTCCTTCGAGCCCACGGCGTGGGACGTGCTGGGGGTGGCCGGGCTGCTGGTGATGGGCCTGTGCTTCACGCTCCTCGACGAGTACGAGCCGTTCCTGTACCGGGGCGGGTTCGTGGTGCTCGACCTGGCGACGGCAGCGGTGATCGTGGCCGCGGTGCACCCGCGCGGCCGTCTCGGCACGCACGTGCTCGACCGGCAGCCCCTGCGCTGGATCGGCGAACGCTCGTACGGCATCTACCTCTGGCACTGGCCGCTCTTCACCCTGACGCGGCCGCACCTCGACGTCGCACTGGATCCGCTGCCCGACCTGGCGCTGCGCCTGGCCCTCACGCTCGCTGCCGCCGAGGCCTCCTACCGGCTCGTGGAGACCCCGGTCCGCCGAGGAGCGCTTGGACGCGCGTGGCGCAGATGGCGGTCCATGCCGCGGGCGCGACGCCTGTCGACCTACCGGTGGCCGGTTGCGACCGGCGGCGCAGTCCTCGCGGTCGCGCTCGTGGTGGGGTCCCGCGTCGCGGGCGCGACGCCGCCCCCTCCCCCGCCGTATCTCGCCGTGACCTCCGTCGATGCCGGGGGCACGTCCGCCGGGGGCACGCCGACACCAACGTCGCCCGTGGACCTGGCCGCGGGACCGGCGCAACCGGGCCGCGACGCGGGCGCACCCGGGGCCGGATACGCAAGCGCGGGTTCCTCGCCGGGCGCCGGCCCCTCCGCGGTGCCCATCGACGCCGGGCCCGGAACCTCGCCTGGCGCCACCACCGCGCCCGGCAGCGTCGCGGCCCCGGGCGTCTCGCCGCCGGCGGGCCCCACCGCGGCGCGACCGCCGCTCGTCCTGGCGATCGGCGACTCAGTCATGCTGGGTGCCGTCACCGAGCTCCGCGGGGCGATCCGTGGCATCGAGGTGAACGCCGCGATCGGCCGCCCGTTCGGGACCGGCATCGACATCCTCAGGCAGCGACAACAGGAAGGGCGGCTCCCCGACACGGTGGTCATCGGGCTGGGCGACAACGGCTGGATCACGAGCCAGCAGATCGACCAGGCGATGCAGGTGCTCGGGGACGCTACGAAGGTGCTGTTCGTGAACCTGAAGGAGCCGCGCAGCTGGGAGTCACACGACAACGCCGTGCTCGCCCAGGCCGCCCAGCGCTATCCCAACGTGTCGGTGGTGGACTGGCACGACGCCGGGGATCGCCACCCGGAGTACTTCTGGGACGACGGCATCCATCTCCGCCCCGCCGGGGCGGACGCCTACGCACAGCTGGTGGCGGCGGCGCTGCCGAAGCCGGCGTCACCACAGACGCCCACGCCATCGGCTTCGCCGTCGCCCGCACCGTCGATCGCCACGCCGGCCGGTCCGTCGGTGACGCCGCCGGCCACGCAATAGCCTCGGGGAGATCCAGCCGCCACCCTGCCGCCGACTGCGCGGTTGATCAGGATGCCCCCAGGGTCTCCTCCAGGCGGTCGATGAAGACGGCCTGCGCGGGCTTGATCCGCAGGCGGGCCTCCGCGGTCCCGAACCAGGCGACGCGGTCGATCTCGGGGAACGATTGCAGCCGGCCCGACCCCGGCGGCCACTCGATCTCGAACCGGTTGCTGCGGGCGGCGACCGGGTCCAGGTCGCCCGAGGCCGCCCACGCCGTGACGACCTTGCCCCCCTTCTGACGGGTCGAGCCCAACGGGACGAGCGGAGCATCGGGCGCGCCGGCTCCCGTCTCCTCCTGGAACTCGCGGACCGCCGCCACCGCCAGGTCCTCGTCCTCGGACGGCTCGCCCTTCGGGATCGACCAGTCGCCGAGGTCCTTCGTCGCATGGAATGGCCCGCCGGGATGCGCGAGCAGGACCTCGAGTTGTCCCGCGCGCACCCGGAAGAGCAGAATCCCGGCGCTCGTCCTGGCGCTCACGGACCGGAGGCTACCCCACCGGCCGTGCCGTGTCCGCCGGAGTCCGGAGTGGCACCATACCGGGGGACGGCAAGAGCCGGTCTGCCATGCGGAGGAACCCGCCGTGAACATCGCGATCCGCGCCTGCCGGCGCCCGTGACCGGCCGCGCACCGAGCGTGCCCCTCCCCGCCGTCGAGCTCGTGATCTTCGACAACGACGGCGTGCTGGTGGACAGCGAGGACCTGTCCAGCACCACGCTCTCCGGCGTCCTCGGAGACCTCGGGGTGCCGGCCACGCCCGAGCAATGCCGGCACGACTTCACCGGCGGCACCGTGACCCTGGTCCGCGCCGTCATCGAGTCACGCACCGGGCGCGCGCTCCCCGAGTCGTTCGAGACGCTCTACCTGGAGCGGCTCGCGGCGGCGTTCGAGCGCGAGCTGACCCCCTGCCCGGGCGTCCCGGCGCTGCTCGACTTCCTCGACGAGGCGGGCATCCCGTATTGCGTGGCGTCGAACGGCACGCGGGCCCGGATCCAGGCATCGCTGCGAGCGACGAGGCTGCTCGGCCGGTTCGACGGGCGGATCTTCAGCGCCGAGCAGGTCGCCCACCCCAAACCCGGGCCCGACCTGTTCCGGCGTGCCGCCGAGGTCCTGGGCGCCGCCGCGGACCATTGCCTGGTCATCGAAGACAGCCCGCCCGGGATTGCCGCAGCGCGCAGCGCAGGCATGTTCGTCTGGGCGCCGGCGGGCACCTACCCACCCGAGGCGCTCCGCGACGCGGACCGCGTCTCACCCTCGATCGAGGCGCTGGGCACCGAGCTCCGCGCGGAGCTGTCCGGGGCCGGGCGCGGCGAGGAACGCGCGCGGGACGGCCACCCGCGCGACGGCCACCCCGTGGATTCGGCCGCCTCGCTGATCGAGACGATCCGCGCATCGGTGATCGGGGACGACGAGGCGGTCTCGGGGCCGTTCGGGGTGCGGCGCGTGACCTACGCCGACTACACCGCGTCGGGCCGCTCGTTGACCTTCATCGAGGACTACATCCGGGAGGCGGTGCTGCCGCTCTACGCGAACACGCACTCCGAATCGTCCGGCACGGGGCTGCAGACCACGCGCTTCCGCGAGGAAGCCAGGCGGGTCATCCGGGACGCGGTCGGCGGCACCGACGAGCACGCGGTCGTGTTCTGCGGCTCCGGGTCAACCGCGGCGGTCAACCGCCTGGTCGACGTGCTGAACCTGCGGATCCCCGCCGACCTCGACGACCGCTACCGCCTGCGGGACGCGATCCCGCCAGAGGAGCGGCCGGTGGTACTGATCGGGCCGTACGAGCATCACTCGAACGAGCTCCCCTGGCGCGAGTCGATCGCCGAGCTCGTGACGGTGCACGAGGATCGCGACGGGCGGATCGACCTGGAGCAGCTCGAGCGCGAGCTCCGCGCGCACGCCGGCCGGCCGCTGGTGATCGGCAGCTTCTCCGCCGCGTCCAACGTGACCGGCATCATCTCCGACGCACGGGCCATCTCGATCCTGCTCCACCGGTACGGCGCGCTCTCCTGCTGGGACTATGCCGCGGCCGCGCCGTACGTGGAGATCCGTATGACCGGCGACGACGGGCCCGACGGCGAGCTGGCCTGCAAGGACGCCGTGTTCATCTCGGCCCACAAGTTCATCGGCGGCCCCGGGACGCCGGGGATCCTGGTCGCGCGACGGGACCTCTTCCGGAACCGGGTGCCGTCCGTGCCCGGCGGCGGCACCGTCGAGTACGTCAACCAGTTCGAGCATCGGTACCTGGCCGACGTCGAGCGGCGCGAGGAGGGGGGCACGCCGGCCATCGTCGAGTCGATCCGTGCCGGCCTGGTGTTCCAGCTCAAGCAGGCGGTGGGCACCGACGCGATCCGCGAGCGGGAGGCGTCGTTCATCGGACGGGCCATCGCCCGGTGGGAGCGCAACCCGGCCATCGAGATCCTGGGCAACCACGCGGCCGAACGCCTGTCGATCGTCTCGTTCGTGATCCGCCACGGCGCGCGGTACCTCCACCACAACTTCGTCGTCGCGCTGCTCAACGACCTGTTCGGGATCCAGGCCCGGGGCGGGTGCTCCTGCGCCGGGCCGTACGGGCACCGGCTGCTGGGCATCGACATCGAGCGATCGAGGGAGTTCGAGCGGCAGGTGGCCCGCGGCTGCGAGGGGATCAAGCCCGGCTGGGTGCGGGTCAACTTCAACTACTTCATCAGCGAGACGGTGTTCGAGTACATCCTCGAGGCGGTCGACCTGGTCGCCACCGAGGGCTGGCGGCTGCTGCCGCTGTACGACTTCGACCCGGGCAGCGGCCTCTGGCGCCATGTCGACGGGCTGGCCGAGCCCCCCCTGAGCCTGCACGACGTGCGCTACGACGGCGGGCACATGGCGTACCGGGCCCACCGGCACCGCGAGCCCGAGTCGCGGCTGGCCGCCTACCTGGCCGAGGCGCGCGCGATCCTCGCGGATCCCCCGGCGCCGTCCCGCCCGCCGGTGCCGCTCGACGAGGGCCCCGACTTCGAGGCGCTCCGCTGGTTCCACCTGCCGCAGGAGGTCACCGTCGAGCGGACGGCCTGACCCGCGGCGGGCCTCAGGCGGCGGTGGCCGAGCCGCGCACCTCGCTCGGTGTCCCCGCCGAGGAGTCGTCGCCCAGGGTCGCCGTCACCACGCCAGCCAGCGCCTCCACCAGGCCCGGGTCCGCGTCGAGCGCGCGGATCTGCTCGAAGGCCATCCCGGCCGCATCGGCCTGCTCCCGCGCCCCGCCTGCCGCATGTACCAGACGGGGCTGGCGTCGGCTGGCTGGAGCCGGCACGCGGCCAGGAAGCGCTGCTCGCCCGTCATGGGGAGCGGGGGGAGCGGGGTGGCGCCGACCCACCCCGCCGGGGACGCGCGGGAGGTCACGGGCGGACTCCGCTCCGGGCCGATCGGTCGTGCACCAGGTCGACCAGGCGCCGCAGGTCGTCCGGATCGGTCGACGGCAGCACGCCGTGCCCCAGGTTGAACACGTGACCTGGCCGCCCACCGGCCTGCTCCAGGATGCGCCCGGCCTGCTCGGCGACGGCCTCGAACGGGCCCAGCAGGAGCGACGGGTCCAGGTTGCCCTGCACGGCCAGCCCCGGCAGCAGCTGCCACGCCTCGCCGAGCCCGACCCGCCAGTCCAGCCCGATGACGCTCGCGGCGGAGCCGGCCTGCAGCCGGAGCAGCCCGGCCGTGCCGGTGCCGAACAGAATGGTGGGGACGTCCAGGCCGGCGAGTCCCTCCAGCAGCCGGCGCAGGTGCGGCAGCACGTACCGCTCGTAGTCGAACGGCCCCAGGACGCCGACCCAGCTGTCGAAGAGCTGCACCGCCTGTGCCCCCGCCTGGACCTGCGCGCGGAGGTACGCGATGCTGACGTCCGTGAGCCGCTCGAGCAGGGCCCGGAAGGTCGCCGGCTCCGTCCGCAACAGCGCGATCAGCCGCCCGGCGTCCCGGGAAGACCGGCCCTCGACGAGGTAGCTCGCCAGCGTGAACGGCGCGCCGGCGAAGCCGAGCACCGGCACCGGGCTCCCGGCCCGCACCAGCCCGATCGCATCGAGCAGCGGCCCCACCGCCTCGCCCGGGTCGAACGTGCGCAGGCGCGCCACGTCGGCGGCCGTCCGGATGGGCCGATCGATGACCGGTCCCACGCCTTCGACGAAGCGGACGTCGACGCCCATGCCGGGCAGCGGGGTCGTGATGTCGGCGAACACGATCGCCCCGTCCACGCCGAGCCGCCGCACGGGCTGCAGGGTGACCTCGGCGCAGAGCGCGGCGTCGCGGACGATCTCGGCCAGGCCGGCCCGTTCGCGCACGGCACGATACTCGGGGAGCGCCCGCCCCGCCTGCCGCATGAACCAGGCGGGCGTCGCGTCGACCGGCTCGCGCCGGTACGCCCGCAGGAGACGGTCGTTCACGCGCGGAACGCGGCCCGTGCCGCCTCGACCGTGCGGGCGACATCCTCGTCGGCATGAGCCGCGGACAGGAACCAGGCCTCCTGCGATGCCGGCGGGAGCAGGATCCCGGCCTCGCGCATCGCGCGGTGGAAGCGCGCGAACGCCTCCGGGTCCGCCTCGCGGACCTCGTCGAAGTCGCGCGGCGCGGTGGCCCGGAAGAAGACCGTGAGGAGCGATCCGACCCGGCCGACCGACACGGCCCTCCCGGCGTCCCCGGCGGCCGCGAGCAGGCCAGCCTCGAGCCGGTCACCCAGCCGCTCGAGACGTGCATACACGCCCGCGTCCAGCAGCCGCAGCGTGGCCAGCCCGGCGGCCATCGCGGCCGGATGACCGGACAGCGTCCCTGCCTGGTAGACGGGGCCCGCGGGCGCCACCAGGTCGAGCAGCTCCGACCGGCCGCCGTACGCCCCGACCGGCATGCCACCGCCGATGATCTTCCCGAGCACCGTGAGGTCCGGCGTCACGTGGTAGCGGGCCTGCGCCCCGCCGCGCGCGACCCGGAACCCGGTGATGACCTCGTCGAAGACGAGCAGCGCGCCGTTCCGCGCCGTCACCTCGCGCAGCCCCTCCAGGAACCCCGGGGCCGGCGGCACCACCCCCATGTTCGCCGCAACCGGCTCGACGATCACGGCCGCGATCCGGCCCGGGTGCCGGTCGAACAGGAGGTGCACGGAGGCCGGATCGTTGTAGCGCGCGAGCAGTGTCTGCGCGGCGGCGTCGGCTGTGACCCCGGCGCTGGCAGGGAGCGAGAGCGTCGCGAGTCCGGAACCGGCCTGGGCCAGGAGGCCGTCGGCGTGGCCGTGGTAGCCGCCCTCGAACTTGACCACGAGATCGCGCCTCGTCGCGGCCCGGGCCACCCGGAGCGCGCTCATGGCGGCCTCCGTCCCGGAGCTCACGAAGCGGAGCCGCTCGACCGAGGGCATCGCCTCCCGGATCGCCTCGCCGAGCTCCACCTCGGCCGGTGTCGTGGCCCCGAACGGGCCGCCCGCCTCGACCTCGCGCCGGACGGCGTCGACGACGTCGGGATGCGCGTGCCCCAGGATCAGCGGACCGAACGCGCCCACGTAGTCGAGGTAGGCGCGGCCGTCCACGTCGCACACGGTGGCGCCCTCGCCGCGGGCGATGACGGGCGGCTCGCCCCCGACCGCCCGGTACGCCCGCACGGGGCTGTTGACGCCGCCCGGGAAGAGCGACTCGGCCCGGCGCCGCCAGGTCGCGCCCGCGGCGGCCCCCGTCCGCACCCTCATCGCGCCAGTCCCGGGGCACCGAGCAGCCGGAGGATCTCGCCGATCGGCCGGTGCACGGCGGTCAGGATCGGCGTGTCGCGCACGGTCGAGCGGCGGCTGTCGGAACCGCGCAGCTCGCGCACCAGATCGACGAAGCCGGGGAGGTCGTCCGTCTCGTAGGCGACGATGAAATCCTGGTCGTCGAGCCCGAACGAGCTGGCGAGCAACTGGCGGACCTGGGGGTACTTGTGCCCGATCCGCATGTGCTCGTTCATGATCCCCTGGCGCGCGTCCCGCCCGAGCAGATACCAGTCGGTGGACTTGGTGAACGGATACACCACGAGGTACGCCGACCGGTCCCCCTCGAACAGCGACTGCTCCTGCCGGGTCGGGTTCTTCACG
The DNA here is from genome assembly GCA_021785115.1 of Chloroflexota bacterium. Next base: position 8,878 of record JAJYGO010000446.1, read on the forward strand.
TACTGCGAGGGCTGGATCGCCCCGATCAGGCTCTCGTGCACCGAGAGCCAGGTCCCGAGGCCGGTGCGGAGGGCCGCGGCCGCCGCCTCCTCCAGCGCGCCCACCGACGGAGCCAGGCGCCAGATCAGCAGCTCGGCGCCGGGCTGGAGCCCGATCATCGAGTAGGTGTGGGTGACGACCGACGGGTCGGCGTCCAGCACGGCCGCGAACGCGGCCCCGGATGCGTCGCGATCGGCCTCCGGGAGCCTCCTCCAGGACGGGTCCAGGTGCAGCGCCAGGGCGTGGACGTAGCGGACGTCGCTCACCGCGCGCCCTCCTCGGAGAGCCACGTGGCGACGTCGCCGGCAAGGTAGGTCAGGATCACGTCGGCGCCCGCGCGAGCGATGGCGGTGAGCAGCTCGAGCGCCGCGCGCCGCCGGTCGATCCACCCGCGCTCCGCCGCCGCCTCGAGCATCGCGAGCTCGCCGCTCACCTGGTACGCGGCCAGCGGCAGGTCGAAGCGCTGGCGGGCACGGGACAGCACGTCCAGCGACGTGATCGCCGGCTTCACCATCAGCATGTCCGCGCCCTCGGCGGCGTCGAGCGCCATCTCGCGCAGCGCCTCGCGTCCGTTCGCGGCGTCCATCTGGTGGCTGCGGCGATCCCCGAACGAGGGCGTGGAGTCGGCCGCCTCGCGGAACGGGCCGTACAGGGCGGAGGCGTGCTTGGACGCGTACGCCAGGATGGCGATCTCCGACGCGCCGGCGGCATCGAGGCCCGCCCGGATCGCCGCGACCTGGCCGTCCATCATCGCGCTCGGCGCGACGATGTCGGCGCCTGCCTCGGCGTACGCGACGGCCGCGCCGGCGAGCCGGGGGAGCGTCGCGTCGTTGTCGATGCGGTCCCCGGCCACGATCCCGCAGTGCCCGTGCGTGGTGTACTCGCAGAGGCAGACGTCGGCGGCCAGCGCGAGGGGCAGGTCCGCGGCCCGGAGCCGGCGCAGCGCCTCGGGAACGGGCCCTTCCGGGTCCGCGGCCCCCTCGCCGAACGGGTCCTTCTCGCCCGGGATCCCGAAGAGCATCAGCCCGCCGACGCCGAGACCGGACAGGCTCGTCGCGAGTTCCACGACGAGGTCCGGGCTCAGGCGCGCCTGGCCGGGCATGGAGCCGATCGGCTCGCGCCGGCCGCGGCCGGGAACCACGAAGAGCGGCATCACGAGTTGCGCGGGCGAGAGGCGGGTCTCGCGGACGAGCCGGCGCCGGCTGGCGGTGGCACGGAGGCGGCGCGTGCGCTCGAACGCGACGGGAGCGAGCGCTGGCGGGCCCTGCGGATCCGGCCGTGTGCCGGCCGCGCGGGCGATGGCCACAGGGCCGGCGGCGGTCCGCCCGGGTTCCACCGGCGCGTGCAGGGACGTGAACGTCATCGATGAACCTCCGTGGGGTGATCGGCGACCGAGAAGACGTCACCGGGGCGTGGCCGGCGCTCGAGTACGTCGAGGATCGCGTCCGCGAGGGCGTCGACGGTGGGAGCCGCGGCCTGGGCGGCGAGACGCAGGCCGAGGCGCCGGACCTCGTCCGACGTCGACGGCCCGATCGAGACGAACGGGAGGGCGCGCAGGTCCGCCGCGAGGGTGCCGGCGTCCGGGTCGGTGACGCTGGGCGCGGGTCCCGCGGCGCCCGGACCGGCCGTCGCCGCAAGCGCGACCAGCCCGCGGACGGCGGACCCCGAGGCGACCGCGACCGCGTCGAGCAGCGGGTCGGCGAGCGCGGCGGCAAGGGCGTGGCGCGACGACGCGGGCCCCTCGACGGTCTCGTACGCGACGACCTCGCGCACGTCGGCGCCGGCGGCACGGAGCAGCGCCGGGAGCTCCGGTGCCGCCGCGCTCGCCCGTGGCAGGAGCACGCGCCGGCCGGCCAGCTCGTCGACGGCCTGCAGCGCGCGGCCGAGACCGGTCCCGGTCACGTCGACGGCCTGGACGGTCACCTCCAACCCGGCCTCTCGCAGGGCGTTCGCGGTGGCCGGCCCAACGGCCGCGAACCGGGGAACCGCTGTCGCTCGAGCGGGAACGTGGCCCCCCGCCACGCGCCCGAGCGCGGCCGCCAGGGCGGCCGCCCCGGTGGCGCTGGTCACCACCACCCAGTCGTACCGATCGAGGTCCGATACGGCAGCGTCGAGGTCTCCGCCCGGCGCCACGTCGCGCGTCGCCACGGTCGGCACGGCGTGAACGCGGATGCCCGCCTCGGCGAGCCGCCTGGCCAGCGGATCGCCGGCGCCGCCCGGGCGCGTCACGAGGACGGCCCGCGTCGCCGGAACCGCGGTCATCGGGCCGGACTCACGTGCCAGCGCCCCGGCGCGCACTCCACGGCACCGTCCCAGACGCTCCGAACGGCAGGCGCCGCGTGACCGCCGCCCGTCCCGCCGCGGTCACGCGGCATCGCCGTGGAACCCCGCCTCGAGGAGGTCCCGTGCCACGGAACGTGCCAGCGCCATCGAGCGCCCGGCATCGTCCGATCGCCGGATCACCGACCGGGCGCGCGGCGCGGACGACGGCGCCTGCGAGCAGCTCGATGCGGCCCTCGAGAACCGTGCCCAGCGCCCCGAGCGGCGCCCGGCAGCCGCCGCCGGTGCGTTCCAGCACCTCGCGCTCCGCCTCAACGCAACACCTCGTCGGCGCGTGATCCAGCACCGCAAGCGTGTCGCGCAGCCGGGCATCGTCGGCCCGGCACTGCACGGCGAGCGCGCCCTGCGCGGGCGCCGGCGGCAGCACGGAGGGATCCAGCGCGCTACCCGCGCGGTCTGCGTGCCCGAGCCGGACCAGCCCGGCGACGGCCAGCACCAGCGCGTCCACCTCGCCGCCATCCAGCCGTCGGAGCCGGGTGTCGACGTTGCCGTGCAGAGGCACGATCCGCAGGTCGGGTCGTGTGGCGGCAAGGAAGGCGGCGCGGCGCGGGCTGTCGGTCCCGACCGTCGCTCCTGCCGGCAGCGCCTCCAGGCCGGCGCCGTCCCGGGTAACCAGCGCATCGCGGGGGTCCTCGCGGGCCGTGTACGCCGCGACCACGAGCCGGCGTGCGGCGTCGGGCACGTCGCCCGGCCCGGCAGGCCCATCGCCGATCGGCACGTCCTTGGCGCTGTGGACCGCCAGGTCCACAGCGCCGTCCCTGAGCGCACGCTCGAGCGCACCGACGAACGCGCCCTCGCCCCACGCGGTGTCCGGAGGCCGCACATCGCCCTCGGTCACGATCGTCACCAGCTCCACCGCGTGCCCGGCTCCCCGGAGCGCGGCGGCCACGAGCTCCGACTGCCGGCGGGCGAGCGTGGAGCCCCGCGTGCCGAGCCGGAGGGGGCGGCCGGTGATCACAGGTCGAACAGCATGCGGGCGGCCTCGGCTGCCGTGCCGTCGGTGTCATCGTGGAGGCGGGCGCTGGGGCCGTGCAGCAGCCTGGCCACCAGCTGCTCCGAGAAGGCCGAGACCAGCGCGCGCTCCCGCGGATCGAGCCCCGGGAGCCGCCGGAACAGGCGCTCCAGCTCCCGCGAGCGCTGCGCCTCCGCGGACGCCCGCAGGGTGCGGAGCGTGGCGACCGACGGACGCGCCGCGACCCAGCGCGCGTACTGCTCGCAGGCATCCTCCACCAGCCGCTCCGCGTGCTCCACGTACGCGCGCCGGACCTCCTCCGCCTCCGCTGCGGCCGAGGGCCCTCGCGCGAACAGGTGATCGACATCGATGAACTGCTCGCCGAGGGCCGCGCGGACCGACTCGGGCACTGCGGGAGGCGACGACAGGTCGACCATGACGGGGTGCTGCCCGCCCGGGGCGCTCCATCCGGGAGCGGCCCGCCGCCATCGGTCGGCGAACGCGTCCCATCGACCCCCCAGCGCGATGAGCAGTACCCGGGCGTCCACGGCCCGCGTCGCGGCTTCCTCCAGGGACGCCCACGACCCACCGATCGCGAGCGCGAGCGCGCGAGCGCGCGCCGGATCACGGCTCGCCACCGTGACGGCCGCGCCCCGCCGCGCCGCGCCGGCGGCCAGCGCGCGGCCCATCACCCCGGCGCCTGCCACCATGACCGATCCGCCGCGGATCTGACCGCCCCTTGTGGCGACCCAGTCGAGGGCCCGATCGGCCAGGCTGCGCTCCTGGGGACGGGATCGCTCGGCCCTGGCCCGCCTGCCGACGCCCGCGGCCAGCTCGAGGGCGCGCACCATGGCGGGGTCGGCGTGGCCGCTCTCGCGCACCACGTCCAGCAGCCCGCGAACCTGGTGCAGGATCTCGTCCTCTCCGGTCACCGCGCTCTCGAGCCCAGCCGCGAGGCGGAGGAGGTGCCGGACCGCGTCCAGCCCGCGGTACCGCCGCAGCGGGGCGAGCCCACGCGCACCGGCCGCCGCCTCGAGGGCCCCCGCCACGGCCTCGCCACCCACGCCGTAGAGCTCCACGCGGTGGCACGTCACGAGCAGGCCGGCCCCGTCCCGGCCGTCGATCTGCTCGCGCACGATCCCGGTGAACGCGGACCGCTCCTCCGCGTCGTGGCTGCCCGGCTGCGCCGCCAGCACCCAGAGCGGGAGCGGGTGTGCCGTCATCGGCGCATGGGGTCGCGCCCTCCCTCGTCCCGCGATCCGTCCGGCACCGTGCCCGCGCCAGCGTGCCCCTCGATCGTCGCGATCAGCAGCCGGTCCAGGGCCCGCTCGACGTCCGCCAGCAGCGCGGTCGCCTCCCGGGCGTCCAGGCCGCGCCGGCTCGCGAGCCGCGACAGCTGGTCCAGGAACGGCGCCCGGAACCACAGGAACGTCTCGACCGCCTCCACTGTCGAGCACCCGAGCCTGGCCATGAGTCGCCCGTGGCCGGCAGCGGCCGCGGCGGCCCGCTCGAGATCGTCGTCGTCACCGTCCGGGCCGTGGTCCAGGTACTGCAGCAGCGCCTCGACGAGGACGCGCCCCTGCAGCCGGAACTCCGCCTTCTCGGGCTCCGACAGGCGGTCCATCCACGGCCACTCGGCCACGACCGGGCCTCGCGCCCGGGAGGATCCGCGGGACGCGCCGCGGTACGCCCGCGCGATCCGGTCCGCCGATGCCCCCAGCCGGGCCAGCGGGAGCCGCTCGCGGCGCGCAGACGGGATCAGCGCGGCGAGCGCACGCCGGGAATAGCGGCGGTGGCCGCCGGGAGTGGTGAAGACCGGGATGCGCCCATCGTCCGACCAGCGACGGAGCGTCGCTGCGCTGACGCCGAGCAACGTGCTGGCGTCACCCAGCGCGATCCAGTCGTTCGCGCGCACGTGGCCGCTGCCCCTCGCCGATCCGGATGCTGCGATCCGCATGGCGGAACCTTAGCAAATCTCACTGAACCTGCGTGAAGCTGCCGACCTGGCGCGCGGTGGAAGCCCGCGGTCGTTCCTGGATCGCCGGGCGGCCTCCGGAGTTGCCGGGCGGACTCGGACTGTCAGGCTCACCCCCCGGTCGCGGGGCTCGCCTTGCCGGCCCGTCCCGGCGTGTCCCGCCCCCCGGCGTCGGGGATGCCCCGAGCCGCGATCACGCCCGCTAGGAGGCAGGCAGCCACACCGAACGCGACGGCTCCCTCGATCGACCGGGCGGCGAGCCATCCCGCGATGGCGGATCCGATGGGGAATCCGGCGAAGTTGAAGTTCATCGAGACGGCGAAGGCCCGGCCCATCCAGGCGGGGTCCGTCCGGCGTTGCCGGAGCGTGAACAACCCGATGTCCATCGGCCCGTTGAGGAGGCCCACCAGCCGTCATGGACGCCACCATGGGCGCCAGCTGGGCCGGCAGGAGCAGCAGCAGGGCGGCGGCGTTGGCGAACATCGGCAGCACCAGCATCCGGCGCTCTCGGCCCGCGCTGTTCATCCGGCCGAAGACAGCGCGGCCACCGCCCCGCCCACCCCCAGCACCGCGAAGACCGTGCCAACGGTCGCTGGCCCCTGGTGCAGCCGGTCCAGCACGATGAGCGGGATCACGATGGTCGTCACGCCCCCGCTCAGGTTGATCGCCGAGATGGAGAAGCCGAGGGCGCGCAGGGTGCGATTGCGCCACGTGTACACCAGACCCTGCCACGCATCGACCAGCAAGCGGCCCGTGGAGGCCACGTCCGTCCTGGGATCCGGGATCCCGATGAGCACGACCGCGGCAACGGCGTACGTGAGAGCGATCGCGACCAGGGCGGCGGGGCCGCCCCACAGTCCGACCACCACGCCGGCGAGTGGCGGCCCGACGATGGTCGCGACCACGTAGCCCATCGAGTCGACGGCGTTGATGCGCTCCCAGAGCGGCACCGGCACGAGCAACGGGAAGAGGCTGCGGAGCCCGGTGCTGCTGAGCGGAGCCGTGAGCGAGGAGACGCCCGCGATCAGCAGCAGGACCCAGACGGGGAGCGCGCCCGCAAGCGCGAGACCGCCGATGAGTGCGAGCGACAGGCTCGCGACGACGTAATCGACCAGTACCAGCCGGGATCGTCCGTGGCGGTCGAGAAGGGCGCCCGCGATCGGGCTCACCAGCATGCCCGGCACGATCGCCACGAACGTCACGACGCCGGCCAGCTCCGCCGAGTGGTACGTGGTGAGCGTGAACAGGACCATGGCGACGCTCACCATCGACTGGCCGATCCGGGCGATCTGCATGCCGGCCAGGATCCGCGCCATGGATGGCACGCGGAACAGGGCGCGATACGAGCGATCGGGGCTTTCCGGGGGCATGAACCGTCATGCTACCGGTCCGGGTGGCGTCGCGCCGGGCCCGCGGCGCTACCGGCGGCTACCTCCCGGCCGGCGATGGTCAACCGGGAACGGACGCGCGCCTCCTGTCGGAGGAGTGTCCGAGCGCCACCAGGTACACCGGCGTGTGGCTGGCCGGAAGGTCGAGCACGTCGCGCACGGCGCCGTCGTCCAGCGCCCCCACGGGGGTCGCACAGATCCCCATGGCAGTGGCCGCGAGCAGGATGTTCTGCGCGACATGCCCGCTCTCGACCAGCTCGTAGCGCCGGGCACGTGCGCCGTAGCGCGGGTCCATGCGCCCCTGGACGGCGACCAGGACGATGGTCGCGGCCGCCAGCCCGACCACGTCCTGCGATTCGGCGGCGGTGCACAGCGCCGGCCGATGGTCGCCCCGCAGCACGGGGGCCAGGCGGTCCCCGTCCGCCTCGTAGTGCAGGACCCCGGTGGGCGTGACGACGTACAGCTCGAGCGGGTGGATCCCCCCCGCCGACGGCGCGGTGCGGAGCCCGCCCGGACCGGTGATCCCCTGCCCCGCCCAGCAGAGGCGGAGCAGCTCAACCTCGGAGAGCGGATCCCAGCAGAACTCGCGACGGGAGCGCCTGGTCTTCAGGCACTCCTCGAGGGTTACAAGGCCCAGCGATGACGCGGCGACCAGCCCGGCCGACGGCATACGGCGCACCTCCGTTGCCGCAGTCTCCGCGTGCTGCCCCGATGGAGGACAGTGCCATCCGGACGCCCGCGCACGCGCCGCATTTCCGCTCCTCCGACACCTGCGCCGGTCGGACGGCGGCGCGCGCCCACCCGCCGGGGCGCGGTCCCGCCGGTGGTGACGATCCGCAGGGCCGGAGCTCGGCCGCTACCCGGCCGCCGCGAGCTCCACGCCGGCTGCGCGACAGTCCTCGGCGAGACCAGCCTGCGCCTCCTCGGTCGGCGACCATCGGGTGGGGAAGGCGACCAGCCGGGCGAGTCCCACCTCCGCGTACCGGCCGATCAGATCCACCCGGGCCCCGCCGGGCTCGCGGACGTCCTCGTCCCGGCAATAGACGGACAGGCGGAGCGTGGCGGGATCACGGCCGATCTCCTCGCATCGCGCCCGGATGACGGGAAGCGCGTCGGCGATCTGCTCCGGCGAGAGGAACACCACGTTGAGCTCGTCGGCGAACCGGGCTGCCAGCCGCCACGTGACCTCGCGGCCGTTGCCGCCGACGATGATGGGGGGACGCGGCTGCTGGATGCCCTTGGGCACGTTCACCGCACCCTGAACGTGCGCATACCTGCCCTCGTAGGTGGCGCGGCCGGGCGCCAGCATCCGGGTGATGACCTCCAGCGCATCGCCGAGTCCGGCCAGCCTGTCCTTCGTCGACGGGAAACCGTACCCGTACGCGAGCCACTCGTCTTCCTTCCAGCCGCCCCCGATCCCCAGCTCGAAGCGACCGCCGCTGACGATGTCGAGCGTCGACGCGAGCTTGGCGACGAGTGCCGGGTTGCGGTACCCGGCGCAGATCACCATGTGCCCGAGCCGGACGCGCGAAGTCACGCCGGCGACGGCGGCCAGGGTGGTGAACGACTCGAAGGTGATCTCGTCGGTCGTGTCCGGGGTGGTGTGGAAATGATCGAACATCAACCGTAAGGTTCGCCGACCAGGCCTACCTACCACCAACCGGGCAGGGCAATGCAGGCCCCGCCGCTCAGCTGCCAGGTGAACCGTTGGCCTTCCCCGCGAGGTACTGGCAGGTGTTGTGGCCGTAGATCGTCAGGCTGCCCTGATCGCGAACGGTGAACAGATCGCCCAGGTAGTTCACCTGACAGAGAACGGCCCCTCCCGGCTGAGCGCCGCTCTCGTACGTGTACCAACTCGCGCCGTTGGTCGTCACGCCGGCGAAGCTGTTGCACTGGTAGTTGGCGCTCGGTCCATCGATGGTGATGCTCACCGCCTGTCCGGTCAGCCCTACCGTGCAGTGCTGGTGGCTCTGCAGGTAGCCGAGGGCCGTGATGCCGACAACAAGCAGGATCCCGAGCATGATGACGATCCCCACGATCCGTCGCAGGCAGCCACCCATCGTTCCGCAGCCGCTCCTCCTACTGGCGTCCGGTGGTCACTGTACGACGGGCGGTCATGGACTGCACGGTCCCCGAGGCCGCTGCTCTCGTCATGGCCTGTTCCGAAAGGGTGGCTGCCCGCGCCCGGCCTTGCCGTGCTGAACGATGCCTGCTCGGAGGGTGTCCCGGAAGGAGGTCCTTCCAGGGCCACACCGACACGAACCGCCGTCGGCGTGCAGAGCCGGGCGTGCTGAACCGACCTCCGCATGAATGCCGCCGCCGACAGTGGCCACAGGCGGGGTCGACGAGATGGTCCATTG